>JBFHFG010000281.1:0-4976 GCA_041583815.1 Halovulum sp. | reverse complement strand
GGTCCGCGCCCCTGCCCGGCGACGAAAACCTCGACGCGCTGGCCGCCGCCAGCCGCATCGCGCCGGCCGGCGGGATGCTGGACGAGGTCGCCGAGGTCTCGCTGACGCCCGAGCGCTGCCGGCTGTTCCAGGGGCAGCCGGGGCTGGTGGCGTTCGACGTCTCGGGCGCGCCGATCCGCACCGCGTTCCGCTTCGCCTCCGAGCAGGATGGCGACGCGCTGGTGCTTGGCTTCCGGGACGAAGGCACCGGGATCGACTGGCGGCTGACCGCGACCCCCTATGCCGACAGCGGCGTGATCGCGCTGTCGCTGAAGGTCTCCGGCGCGGACCTGCGCCCGGTTTCGCTGGCGGCCCCGGTGCTGCCCGGCCCGCAGGCCTCGGACGAGATCATCACCTTCACCGGCCGCTGGACCGGCGAGTTCCAGATGAACCGCGTCCCTTGGGCACAGGGCGCGCACAGCGCCGCCGCCCCCGGCGGGCGCACCAGCCACGAACGGTTCCCCGGCATCCTGATCCCCGCACGCGGCACGACCGAAACCGGCGGCGAGGCCTGGGGCATGACGCTGGCCCATTCCGGCGGCCATACGCTTGCTGCCGAGGAACTGCCCGATGGTCGCCGCCAGATCCGCTTCGGCGTCGATCTGAGCGATGCGGACGGGGGCGAATTCCCGGAACTGACGTTGATCGCCTCCCGCTCGGGCGCAGGCATGAACGGCGTCTCGCAGGGGTTTCACGATCACATCCGGCACCACGTCGTCCGATTCCCGGACCCGGCCAAGGCGCGCCCGGTGCACTACAACTGCTGGGAGGCTGTCTATTTCGACCACAAGCTCGACCAGCTGAAGGCGCTGGCGACCAAGGCCGCCAGTCTGGGTGTCGAGCGCTTCGTGCTGGACGACGGCTGGTTCGGTGTGCGCGACGACGATACCTCCGGCCTGGGCGACTGGACCATCGACCGGCGCAAGTGGCCCGACGGGCTGACGCCACTGATCGACCACGTGAAGAGCGAGGGCATGGAGTTCGGCCTGTGGGTCGAGCCCGAGATGATCAACGAGGACAGCGATCTTTACCGCGCCCACCCGCACTGGGTGCTGGGTCCGGCGGACCAGGTGCGCGGGCGCAACCAGCTTGTGCTGGATTTCCGCAAGCCCGGCCCGGCCGAGTACATCCGCGATGCGATCGGCAAGATCCTGTCCGAGTACGACATCGCCTATCTGAAATGGGACCATAACCGGCAATTGCCGGTCTCGGACCCGGCGCAGGCGGCGGCGGTGGCGCAACTGTTCGCGGACATCCGCGCCGATCATCCGACCGTCGAGATCGAAAGCTGCTCCTCGGGCGGCGGGCGCGTGGATTTCGAGATCTTGAGCCTGACGCATCGCTTCTGGGCCTCGGACAGCAATGACGCGCTGGAACGGGTCAGGATCCAGCGTGGCGCATCCTGCTTCTTCCCACCCGAGATCACCGGCTCTCATGTCGGGCCGCGCGTATGCCACACCTCGGGCCGCGTGCTGCCGATGGCGTTCCGCGCCGCGGTCGCAGGCACCCGCGCCATGGGCGTCGAGATGGACCTGGCCGAACTGTCCGCCGAGGAAACCGAGGTGCTGACCGCTGCCATCGTACGTTTCAAGGCCCGGCGCGGCCTGCTGCACTCGGGCCGTTTGCACCGGCTGGAAAGCGCAGACCCGGATGTCGTGGCCGAGATGCACGTCGCGCGGGACGGCAGCGAGTTCGCCCTGTTTGCCGCGCAGATGGACGCCAGCCGCCAGATCTTTGCCCGGCCGCTGCGGCTGTCGGGTCTGGACCCGACGGCGCGCTATCGCGTGCAGCTTGAAAACCCCGCTGAAGTTACCGCCACGCTGAACCGTCTGGACCTTTCACCGTTGGCCAAGGGGGAACCGGTGGAACTGTCGGGCACCGCGCTGATGCAGGCCGGTCTGCAACTTCCGAACGCCTTTCCGAACACGATGTGGACCGTCAATGGGGTCAGACTTCAGGCTCACTCCGCCGCGTAAACCTGCGAATAAAAAGGATATTAAACATGACCGCCGACTGGATCGCCGTCGATTGGGGCACCTCGAACCTGCGTGCCTGGGCGATGAAGGGCGACCGGCCCGTAAAGACCGGCGGCTCGGACAAGGGGATGGGCGCGCTGGCACCCGAACAATTCGAAGGCGCGTTGCTGGACGTGGTGTCGGACTGGCTGGACGGCCCCACCCCCGTGATCGCCTGCGGCATGGTCGGCGCCCGGCAAGGCTGGATCGAGGCACCTTACCGCCAGGTTCCCTGCACGCCGGTCGATGGCGCGATGGTCAGGGCCCCGGCCAGCGACCCGCGTCTTGACGTGCGCATCATCGCCGGACTGTGCCAGGATCGCCCCGCCGACGTGATGCGCGGCGAGGAAACCCAGATCGCCGGGTTCCTGCACCGCAATCCAAACTTCGACGGCGTGCTGTGCCTGCCTGGCACCCATACCAAGTGGGTGCAGATCAGCGCCGGAGAGGTCGTCAGCTTCCGCACGTTCATGACCGGCGAGATGTTCGCCCTGATGGCGAAACAATCGGTGCTGCGCCACACCACCGCCGCCGACGGCTGGGATGACGAAGCCTTCGCCGACGCCGTGGACGAGGCCATCGCCAAACCCGAGATGACCGCCGGACGCCTGTTCGGCCTGCGCGCCGAAGCGTTGCTGCACGACCTGACGCCCGAGCGCACCCGCGCGCGCCTGTCCGGGCTGCTGATCGGCGCGGAACTTGCCGCGACCCGGCCCTACTGGCTGGGCCAGCAGGTTGCCCTGATCGGCGCGCCCGCCTTTTCCAAGGCCTATGCCGATGCCTTGCGCCCGCAGGGGATCGAGGCCGCCATGCCCGACACCGACGATATCACGCTGGCCGGCCTGATCGCCGCCCGCGCCCTGATCTGAAGGAGAATTTCCATGAGCCGTCCCCTGATCGCCATTCTGCGCGGTATCACCCCGGCCGAGGCCGAATCCGTCGCCGCCGCCCTGATCGACGCGGGCATCGACCGGATCGAGGTGCCGCTGAACTCTCCGCAACCGTTCGACAGCATCCGCATCATGGCCGAGAAATTCGGCGACCGCGCCCTGATCGGCGCGGGCACCGTCCTGTCGCCCGAGGATGTCGCCAAGGTGGCGCTGGCAGGCGGCAAGCTGATCGTCTCGCCCAATGCGGATGCCGCGGTGATCGCCGCCACCCGCGCGCACGGCATGCAGAGCTTTCCCGGCGTGCTGACCCCGACCGAATGCTTCGCCGCGCTGCACGCGGGCGCGCATGGGCTGAAGATCTTCCCCGCCACGCTGCTGGGTCTCGAGGGGCTGAAGGCGATCCGCGCCGTGATGCCCGTGGGCACGCCGATCTACATGGTCGGCGGCGTCGGCCCGGACAGCTTTGCCGACTGGATCAAGGCCAGCGCCGACGGCTTTGGCCTGGGCAGCGCGCTCTACAAGCCCGGCAAGACCGCCGAGCAGGTCGGCGCGACGGCCCGCGAGATGGTCGCCGCCTATGATGCGGCCGTGAAAGGCTGAGACGATGAAACGTCAGCTCGGTGTCTGCTACTACCCCGAACAGTGGCCAGAAGAAGTCTGGGCCGACGATGCCCGCCGCATGGCCGAAACCGGCATCGCCTGGGCCCGCATCGGCGAATTCGCCTGGTCCCGGATGGAGCCGGAGCCGGGCCGGATGGACTGGGGCTGGCTGGACCGCGCGATGGACACGCTGCATCGCGCGGGCCTGGGGATCGTGCTGGGCACCCCGACCGCCACGCCGCCGCGCTGGATGCTGGATCGGCACCCGGACATGCTGGCGGTGGACGAACAGGGGCGGCCGCGCGGCTTCGGCTCGCGGCGGCATTACTGTTTCAGCCACGAAGGCTATCTTGAGGAAAGCCGCCGGATCGTCACGCTGATGGCCGAGCGCTACGGGCGGCATCCGGGGCTGGTCGCATGGCAGACCGACAACGAATACGGCTGCCATGACACCACCCTCAGCTATTCCGACGCCGCGCGCGTCGCGTTCCGCGACTGGCTGGCGCAGCGCTACCAGTCGGTCGACAAGCTGAACCGCGACTGGGGCAACGTGTTCTGGTCGATGGAATATGCCAGCTTCGACCAGGTGAACCTGCCCAATCTGACGGTGACCGAGGCAAACCCCGCACATGTCATGGCCTTCCGTCGATTTTCGTCGGACATGGTGGTGCGCTTCAACAAGGTGCAGGCCGACGTTCTGCGGCAGTATTCGGACGCGCCGATCGTGCACAACTACATGGGCCGGGTAACGGATTTCGATCACTGGGACGTGGGCGCGGACCTGGATATCGCCAGCTGGGACAGCTATCCGATCGGCTTCCTCTCCGACCGGGTCGAAGCGACGCCCGAGCACAAGGCCGCCTACCTGCGGCAGGGCGATCCGGACATGCAGGCCTTCCACCACGATCTGTATCGCGGCGTCGGACGTGGCCGCTGGTGGATCATGGAACAGCAGCCCGGCCCGGTGAACTGGGCGCCCTACAACCCCGCACCGCTGCCCGGCATGGCCCGCCTGTGGGCGTGGGAGGCGTTCGCCCATGGCGCCGAGGCGGTCAGCTATTTCCGCTGGCGGCAGGCGCCGATGGCGCAGGAACAGATGCACGCGGGCCTTCTACGCCCCGACAGTGCCCCTGCCCCGGCCCTTGCCGAGGCAGCACAGGTGGCGCGCGAAATCGCGGACATGCCCGAGGTCGATCCGGCCCGCGCCCCGGTGGCGCTGGTCTTCGACTACCAGTCGGCCTGGGCGTGGGAAACACAGCCCCAGGGCGCGGATTTCGACTATTTCCGGCTGACGCTGTCGTTCTATCGCGCGCTGCGCCAGGCGGGGCTGTCGGTGGACGTGATCGCGCCCGACACCGCCGACCTGTCGGACTGGAAACTGGTCTTCGCACCAGGACTGATGACCCTTTCGGATGCGTTGCGCAAGGCCATC
>JBFHFG010000280.1:0-4982 GCA_041583815.1 Halovulum sp. | reverse complement strand
GACCTTCGCACTGGCCTGGATGGCAATCTTCAAGAACCCCACGATGGGCGGGTTGCCAGGCTGGCTGGAAAGTACCGGGTTCACACCGCCGGACTGGCTGGCCTACGGGTTCTTCCCGATCGCGATCATTCTGTCGCTGCACTACGTACCCTTCGTGATCCTTCTGGTCGCGAACGCATTGCGCAAGTTCGACAGCCAGCTTGAGGAATCGGCCAGAACGCTTGGCGCAAGCCCGTTCCTGGTCGCGCGCAAGATCGTCTTTCCGCTGCTGCGCCCGTCGATCATTTCGGCCTCGACGCTGGTGTTCGCCAAGTGCCTGGGCGATGTCGGCGTGACCTATATCATCGGTGCGCCGGTGAAGTTCGATCTGCTGGCAACGTCGCTGCTGCGCACCATCTCGACCGGTCAGGACGGCATGTCGGCGGTACTGGCGGGAGCGATCGTCATTCTGGGCGCGGCGTCGGTTCTGATCGACATGAAACTGCTGAAATCGGCGCAGCGCTTTGTCACCATCGGCTCTAAGGGGTCGCTGCACCGGACCACGCAGCTGGGCCGCTGGTCGCTGCCTGCGCTCGCCTTCGCCGGGGGCTTTGTGCTGGTGGGGGCGATCATCCCGATGCTCGCGCTGCTGCTGACCACGGTCATGCACATGCCCGGTGTCTTCGAGTGGGAAAACTTCACCCTCGACTACTGGATCGGGACGGACCTGGTGACCACGGCGCTTCCGAACGGGATCCTGCTGACGGGCGAGTTCTGGATTGCCACCTGGAATACCGTCTGGATGGTCGGGCTTGCCTCGATCGGGGCCGGGCTTCTGGGGCTGATGGTCGGCTATATCGTGGCGCGGTCGCCCCTGAAGACGCTCGGCGCCTTTCTGAAGCAGGTCACGTTCCTGCCTTACCTTGTGCCCGGTATCGCCTTCGCAGCCGCCTACCTGTCGATGTTCGCCGTTCCGCGCGGCCCGATTCCGTCGCTCTACGGCACTGGCGCGATTCTCGTGGTGGCGCTGATGGCCAGCCAGATGCCGTTCGCTTCGCGCGCCGGGATCGCCGCCATGATGCAGATGGGCAAGGACCCTGAAGAGGCGGCGCAGATCGCTGGCGCCGGCTGGTGGCGCCGCGCCGTGTCGATAGTGCTGCCAATTCACCGGGGCGCGCTGGTGTCCGGAATCCTGCTGCCCTTCATCTCGGGGATCAAGGGACTGAGCCTGGTGATCCTGCTGGCCGTCCCGGGCACCGACCTTTTGACAACCTACGCCGTTCGGCTGGTGGACTTCGGCTACACCCAGGCCGCCAACGCCGTCGCGATCATGATCTGCCTGATTGCATTCGTCGGAACCTGGCTTGGCCAGAAAGTCGGCAAGAGCAACCTGAGCAGCGGAATTGGAGGATAACCCGTGGCCAGCATCACCATTCAGAACGTCAACAAGATCTACGGCCAGGGCGGTCCGCGCGCGGTTGCCGATCTGGACCTCGACATCGCCGAATCCGAATTCCTGTGCCTGCTCGGGCCGTCGGGCTGCGGAAAGTCCACGACGCTGCGCATGATCGCCGGGCTCGAGAACCTGACCTCGGGCGAGATCCGGATCGGAGACAAGCTGGTGGACGCCAGCGAACAGGGCGTTTTCGTGCCCCCCGAAAAGCGCGGTCTGGGCCTGGTCTTTCAGAACTACGCGTTGTGGCCGCACATGACGATCGAGGAGAACATCGCCTTCGGTCTGAAGATCAAGAAGGTCTCGGCCGATGAGCGCCGCTCGATCATCGACACGGTGTTGCAGAAGCTGGGGATCGAGAAGTACCGCGACCGCTATCCGTCCGAGGTGTCCGGCGGCCAGCAGCAGCGGGTGGCCTTGGCGCGGATGATCGCGGTAAGCCCCGACGTCATCCTGCTGGACGAGCCGCTGTCCAACCTCGACGCCAAGTTGCGGCTGGTCATGCGCACCGAGTTGCGGCGGATCCACGCGGAACTCGGTTCCACCTTCGTGTTCGTCACCCATGACCAGTGGGAGGCGATGACGCTTGCCACCAAGATCGCAGTGATGAACGAGGGTCGGTTGCAGCAGATCGGCACGCCCGAGGACATCTACGAGCGCCCGGCGAACCGGTTTGTTGCCGAATTCGTGGGCACGCTGCCGATCAACATCCTGGAGGCGTCCGCGCTGGAAGCGGGCCGTCTTGCGGATTGGGTCGCCGAGAACCTTGCGCGGCTATCGGTCGGGCGCGGCGACGTGGGGTCGGTCGGCATCCGCCCCGAGGCCCTTGTGATCGCCCCGCAGGGGGCGTCCGCGCAGCCCGCAGGCCCGATCTGCGCCGCAACGATCCGCGACCTGGTCCCGACCGGGGGGAACTGGATCGTCGAGCTTGATGTCGATGGCACCAGCCTGTTCGCCCTTCGGGTCCAGGCCGAGGGCATGGCACCCGGTGACAGGGTCGATCTGTCCATCGGCGCGGGCGACCTGCACCTGTTCGACGCGGCCGGAGACCGCGTCCGGACCGCTTGAACCGAACCAACCAGACCAAACCATATCTAAGGAGGAGACTTGAAATGGCGTTGAAACATAACATGAAACTGGGCGTTGCGCTGGTGGCGCTGCTTGGCGCGGGCTTGCCCGCCTCGGCGCAGGAACTTGGCATTCCGGACGAGAATTTCGACCTGGACGCCCTGATCGAGGCCGCCCGTGCCGAGCCTCCGATCGTCGTGGTCGATGCCACCGGCAAGATCAAGACGATGGCCGAGAACTTCACCGCACTTTATGGCGTCGAGGCGACCGGCGTGAAGCTGGGTGGCCAGGAGCAGGAGATGATCCTGAGCCGCGAGGCGGCTGCCGGCAACGTCACCCATGACGTGTTCAACATGAGCAACCTGCCCTCGGTCACCGAGCAGATCCTGCCTTCGGGCGTCGGCGTCAGCTGGATGCCGCCGGATCAGACCGAGACCACGCCTGTCGCCTATCAGAACCCGGCGATTACCAGCGTGAATCCCTGGGTGTGGACCTATAACACCGAGAAGTACGGCGACACCTGCCCGGTTTCGAACATCTGGCAGCTGACCGACCCGGAATGGAAGGGCCGCGTCAGCATCCCCGACCCGCTGCTGCGCAACGAGACCATGTTCTGGTTCAACCAGCTGGAAACCCATGACGATGACCTCGTGGCCCAAGCCTATCGTGAGCACTATGGCACGGACCTGCCCGAGGACGCCGAAAGCGCGACGCGGGAATGGGTCAAGCGGTTCGCGGCGAACAGTCCCAATGTCACCCGCAAGGACAGCGAAGTCGGACCGGTCGTAGGAACTCCTGGCCTTGAGGATCCGCATTTCGGCTTTGTCAGCACGGCGATCTTCCGGGCGCAGTACGGGTTTGAGATGGCGATCTGCGACGGCATGAAACCCTACGCGGGCCAGCTGACGCCGCGCGTCGCCGTCATCGCCTCCGGCACCGACAGCCCCAACGCGGCCAAGCTGTTCGTCCACTACATGATGAGCGGCGAAGGCATGGTACCGCAGTTGATCGATGGCAAGATGGCGACGAACATCAACACGCCCATGCCCGAAGAAGAAGGGTCCGGCGTCAGCGCGTTCGTCGACCAGCTGCACGTGACGGATTCCACTACCACGGACAGCGATTTTGCCAACCTGCAGGACTGGCAAGATCTGTGGACCATCTATTCGCGCTGAGGCTGCGCGCATGAAAACCCCCACGGCGCGGCGGCGCGCCGTGGGGAAGGATCACGCCCTGCGGGCGCTCATTCCAGCGCCTGATCCAGCAGCGCCTGCGCGGCCCGGCTGATCGGGCGGCCAGCCGGGCGCACCGCATGGAAGTGCCTTGGCGGAAGTCGGAAGGGGATCGTGACCAGCCGGCCGGCCGACAGGGATGCCGCGACGACGACTTGGGATAGCGCGGCGATGCCTGCGCCCGCTTCGACTGCCGCGCGCACGGCCTCGTTGGACGGCAATTCAAGGCCGACGATCGGGGTGATCCCGGCCGTTTCCAGGGCATTTTCGAGAATGGCGCGCGTGCCCGAGCCTTCTTCGCGCCAGACCCAGGTGGCGGTGGTCAGGTCCGCTACTGGCTTGGCGCCGACCACGACCAGTTGATCGCTTGCAGCGGGCAGCAGCTCGATGCCCTTGAGAGTCAGCCTGTCCTCGACGAAACCCAGATCCGCCTCTCCATCCGCAACGGCAAGCCCGGCGGCGTGGGTGTTGAGGATGCGCAGCATCAATTCGATCGCGGGATGGCGCGCGCGAAAGGCCTGCATGATCCCCGGCAGCCAGTAGTTCGCGACCGTCTGACTTGCGACGAGCCTCAGCTTGCCGCGCTGCAGGTTTGCCGAGGCAGCTAGGAACGCTTCCGCCTGTTCGGCCTGCGCCAGAACGGCGCGCGCCTCAGGAAGGAAGGCGCGGCCAAGCTCGGTCAAAGCGATGCCCCTGCCGATCCGGTCGAAAAGCCGGATGTCGTGCCGCTCTTCCAGCGCCGAGATCGCGGCGCTCACGGCGGATTGGGTCAGGTTCAGGGCCCGCGCCGCCTCGGTCACATGCTGGCGTTCGGCGACGGCGATGAAGACGCGCAGCTGGTCCAGCGTCATTGATCAAGAAATCCGATTGATTTGAGAAAACTAATCCGTTTGAGCGTTTACTCCGCCCGGGCTAGGTCCGCAACGAAGGAGATACGATATGGAATTCAGGAACATGCGCGCCTTTGCACCAGGCATTCTGCCGCTTAGCGGGCTGGACGCCCTGCGCGAGGTCATTCGCCAGTTCACGCCGAACTGGTTCGCGGCAACGATGGGCACGGGAATCCTGTCCATCGCACTGTCGCAGACACCCCTGCGCCCGGTGGGCGAGGTGCTGTGGCTCTTCAATATCGGATTGTTCGCGCTGTTCAGTGCGCTTTATACCGCGCGATGGCTGCTCTTCTTCGATGGCGCGCGGCGGATCTTCAATCATCCGGTGATGTCGATGTTCCTGGGCTGCATCCCGATGGG
>JBFHFG010000279.1:0-4984 GCA_041583815.1 Halovulum sp. | reverse complement strand
GCCGCCCTCGGCGATGCCGAGCGTACGGGCGGGGTGATCATCGTCGGCCACGTCCGGCAGGAAACCGTCGCCACGCTGTCGCAGTGGATGTTCGGCACCAGCCCGCAATCGGTGACCATCGCCCCGGTTTCGGCAGTGCTGACCCGCTGACCAATCTTCTGGCTGGGCCGCTGATTGGGCCACTTCCTGCGGTCCGGGCGCGCCCGCGCCTTCTTTATCCCCGAAATACTCCCGCCGGAGGCCCCCGCCAGCCTCCGGCGCAACGCCCGTGAGGCGGTGCAATCCCCGCAGGGTCCACCCGTTAACACTCTATCAATAAAGTGTTTCTTTTGATTATCATGCACTTGGTGGGGTTTTCACTATGAAATCACCGGATTTCACAGTGCAATCGCCGCTACGGGCAAGCGGCGAGAATTCCCACGTAACGTCTCAGTTTCCGCCGCGCCGTTCCACGAACAGCCGCGCATCCGCCGCCGCGGCGCGCAGCGCCTTGGACTTGTTCACCGTCTCCTGGAACTCGGCCTCGGGGTCGCTGTCGTAAACCACACCGCCGCCGGCCTGGATGTACAGGGTCTGGTCCTTGATCACCCCGGTGCGCAGCGCGATGCAGATGTCCATGTCCCCGTTCGCCGAGAAATAGCCCACGCCGCCGCCATAGACGCCGCGCTTGTGGATCTCCAGTTCGTCGATGATCTCCATCGCCCGGATCTTCGGCGCACCGCTCACCGTGCCGGCGGGCAGCCCCGCCAACAGGGCGGACAGCGCGTCGTGATCCTCGCGCAGCTTGCCGTCCACGTTCGAAACTATGTGCATCACGTGGCTGTAGTGCTCGATGATGAACTGCTCGTTCGGGTCCACTGTGCCGATCTGCGCGACCCGGCCAACATCGTTGCGGCCCAGGTCCAGCAGCATCAGGTGCTCGGCCATTTCCTTCGGATCGCCCAGCAGGTCGGTCTCGTAGGCGCGGTCTTCGTCCGGGGTCGTGCCGCGCGGGCGGGTGCCGGCGATCGGGCGGATCGTTACCGTGTCGCCCTTGACCCGTACCAGGATCTCGGGACTGGCCCCGACGATCTGGAAGGCGCCATGGTTGAAGAAGAACATGTAGGGCGAGGGGTTCGTCCGCCGCAGCGCCCGGTACAGGGTGAACGGAGGCAGGTCGAACGGCTGCGCCCAGCGCTGCGAGGGCACGACCTGGAAGATGTCCCCGGCGCGGATGTATTCCTTCGCCTTCTCAACGACGTCCAGATAGGCGTCATGCGCCATGTTCGAGACCGGCTCGGGCAGGGGGCCGTCATCTGTCGGGTCCAGGCTTTGCGCGGCGGCAGGGCGATCCAGGTCGCGCACCGCGTCCATCACCCGCTCGGCCGCCTGAGCATAGGCGGCGCGCGCCGTCTGGCCATCACCGGCCCAGGCGGGGCTGACCACCGTCACCTCGCCCTTCACGCCGTCGACCACCGCGACCACAGTCGGGCGCAGCATCAGCGCGTCGGGCAGCCCCAGCGGGTCCGGGTTCGGTTCTGGCAGACGCTCGACAAGGCGGATCATGTCGTAGCCCAGGTAACCGTACAGCCCGGCGGCGATCGGCGGAATGCCCTCGGGCAGTTCGATCCTGCTTTCCGCGATCAGCTTGCGCAGCGAGGTCAGCGGATCGTCAGCCTCGGGCACGAACCCGTCGGTATCGAACCGGGCCGCGCGGTTGATCGAGGCCTTGTCGCCGTCACAGCGCCAGATCAGGTCCGGCCGCATGCCGATCACCGAGTACCGTCCGCGCACTTCGCCGCCGGTCACGGATTCCAGCATGAAACTGTCGGGCCTGGCCTGCGCCAGTTTCAGCATCAGCGAGACGGGCGTCTCGAGGTCGGCGACCAGGCGTGTCCAGACAAGCTGGTTCCGGCCTGCCGCGTGGGCGGCCTCGAAGTCTTCGAAGCTGGGGTGCAATTGCATCTGAGTTACCGGATCACGGATACTGGGCCAGGGTCTCTTCGATCAGCGTCTGGTTCACGGTGACGGGTTTGCCGTCGATCACCATGCGCGCATAGGCATCGAAAAGATCCGACGACAACGCGCCCTGAAGCTGTTGCTGCAACGCGTCGCGCTGCTGGCGCCAGGCCTCGGTCGTGGTGTCGGCGGGGGTGATCCCGGTCAGTTGCACCAGATAGACGCTGCCCGGCTCGGCGATCACGGTCGAGCCGCCTTCGGACAGGGCGAACACCTGTTCCACCAAGTCGGCCGGAAGGCCGCCGTCGGGGCTTTCGCCGCGGGTCAGCGGGCCGAACTGCGCGATACCCAGGCCGGTGTCGTCCGAGACCTTCTGCAGCGTCTGTCCCTCGTCCAGCTGGGATTTCAGTTCTTCGGCGCGGGCGGTCAGGCGCGTCTGTACCTCGGCCTCGCGCCAGTCGGCGGTGACCTGGTCGCGGACCTCTTCCAGCGGGCGCAGTTCGGGCGGCTCGATCCGCTCGACCCGCAGCGCGGCGATGCCGCCACCGGTCAGTTCGATCAGGTCGCGCGGCTCGCCAGGCTCGGCGTCGAAGGCTTCGTCGCGGAACGCCTGGTCGGCGGCCAGGCCGTCACCGGGCTGGTCGGTCAGGCCGGTCTCGCCCAGTTCCAAAGCGGTTTCCTGTGCCACTTCCTCAAGCGTGGCACCGGCGGCAAGCAGGTCCTGCACCGGCTCGTACCATTCGGTCAGGTCCTTCTGCGCCTCGGCGGCGGCCAGTTCGGCGCGCAGCTCGTCCGCGGCCTCCTCGAACGGGGTTTCGCGCGCGGCCAGCACCGCATTCACGCGGTAGAGCGCGGGTCCCAGGTCGCTTTGCACCGGGCCGACGATGCCGGGGCCGTCCAGTCCGAAGACCGCGTCACGCGCGGACGAGGGCAGCGCGCTGCGTTCGACCGGGCCAAGCGTCAGGTCGTCGTCGGACAGGCCGCGGTCTTCGGCCAGCTGCGCAAAGCTGCTGGTGCCGGCATCGATGGCATCGCGGGCGGCTTGTGCTTCTTCCTGGGTGCCGAAGGCGATCAGGTCGACGATGCGCCGTTCGGGCGTGGAATAGCGCGCGGCGCGGGCTTCATAGGCGGCGCGAAGCTCTTCCTCGGGGATCTCGATGGTTTCGGCCAGCGTTTCCGGTGTCAGCGCGACATAGGTGACGATCCGGGTTTCGGGCCGGGTGTAGAGATCCTCGTGCGCGCCATAAAATTCCTGAAGCTGCGCATCGGTGGGCGCGGGGACAGGCTCTTGCAGCGCACGAGCGGTCATCTGCAGGGCGGCGAAACTGCGCGCCTCGTTCTGCCAGGCCAGCAGCGTGTCGGCCATCGCGGGGGGCATCACGGCACCGCCGGCGACGGCAACCTCGACCAAGGCGCGCGCAAGGTCGGTGCGCAGCTCTTCTTCGTAATCCTTCGCGGTCAGGCCCTGGCGATCCAGGAAGAACTCGTAGGACTGGGCATCGAAACCGTTGGACAAGCCCTGGAAAGCCGGGTTCTCGATCAGGGCATCGCGGACCATTTCATCGGGAACCGACAGGCCCAGCGTCTCGACCTCGCCATCAATCGCGGCGCGGGTGACCATCTGGCCCAGCACCTGCTGGTCCAGACCAAAGGCGCGGGCCTGCTCCATCGAGAAGCGCTGGCCGAAGCGCTGCGACAGCGAGTCGATCTGGCGCAGGACTTGCCGCACGTAGGAATCGCGCGAAACATCCTGGGAACCGACGGTCGCGACGTTCTGCGTCGACAAAGATGACACCGCGCCGCCCAGGCCCAGTCCGGTCAGGCCGATCATCAACAGGCCCAGGATGATCCAGACGACGATCGAAGTTCCCTTGCCGCGGCTCGAGGATCTGAAGCGGTTGAGCATGCCTGTTCCCTTGTCGCTCGGCGCGGATAGCGCCGGTATTTCCGGGTGCGAAACGCACCGGGTCCGGCCGGTTTTAGGCGGCGTGGGTCAAGGCCGCAAGGGGCGTCACGGGCGGAAGCCCTTCAGCCGCGCGGCCAGCGTCGCGATCCCGTCGGTATCGGCATTGGCGAAGGCGATGCGCAACTGCCGCTCGGCACTGCCATCGCCCCCCTCGGACACGCGCGGCGCGAACATTGTGCCCGGCAGCAGAAGCACCCCCGCCTCGGCCACCAGCCGCTGCGCGATCCGGTCCGACGGCAGGTCCCAGGGATGTTCGAAATAGGCGAAATAGGCGCCCAGCCCCAGCAGGTGCCAGCCGTCCAGCCCGTCCGCCGCGGCCTGCACCGCATCGCGGCGGCGCAGGATCTCGACCCGTTCGGCGGCGACCCAGTCGCCAAGGTTCCGAAGGCCGAACAACGCCGCGCGCTGGCCCAGCTGATTGGGGCAGATCGTCATCGTATCGAGGAACTTCTCGATTTCGGCCAGACGCTCGGTCCCGCAGATCAGCGCGCCGACCCGGTGGCCGGTCAGGCGGAACACCTTCGAGAAGGAATAAAGGTGGATCAGCACGTCATCCCAATCGCCCGAGAACAGGTCGTGCGGCGCACCCTCGCCGGAATGAAAGTCGCGGTACGTCTCGTCCAGGATCAGTGCGATACCATGCTTGCGCGCAAGGTTGGCGTAGGTGGCGATCAGGCCCGCCGGGTACTCGGCCCCGGTAGGATTGTTCGGCGTGACCAGCACGATCGCCTTCACACGCTCGTCGATCAGCTCGGCGGCGCGGTCCGGGTCGGGCAGCATGCCGTCGCTGCAGGGCAGCAGGCGCGCCTCGACGCCCGCCATGTCCAGCCACATCTTGTGATTAAAGTACCACGGCGTCGGCAGGATCACCGCGTCGCCCGCGTCCGCAAGCGAGGCGATGGCGGCGCAGAACGCCTGGTTGCAGCCGCTGGTGATGGCCACATTGCCCGGCTGGATCCGGCCCCGGTAGCGCGCCGACCATTGCGCGGCGATTTCCTCGCGCAGGGCGGGCAGGCCAAGCACCGGGCCGTAGCCATGCGCGGCAGGCTCGTTCAGTGCCGCATCGGCGATCGCCTTGCG
>JBFHFG010000278.1:0-4987 GCA_041583815.1 Halovulum sp. | reverse complement strand
GAGGCGGCCGAGAAGACCTGCCGCGGCTGAGCCGTGCCGTACCGGGGCCTTGCCCCGATCTGAGGTGATCACGAGGCGGTCCGGGGGTGGTCGTGTCGCGGGCCGATGGCCTCTGGACAAAGGAAAGGACCGCGCCGGCGTGCCGGGCGGTCCTGTCTGATCGTCAGCCGCTGATACGGGATCAGCTGGCGGCGGCCTCGCTCGTGGCCTTTTCGATGTCGCGCTTCACTTTCAGCGCGGTGGCCGAAAGGTCTGCATCAGGCGCTTTTGCCAGGAACGCGTCCAGGCCACCACGGTGGTCCACGGTGCGCAGCGCCGATGCGCTGATGCGGAACTTGAACGACCGGCCCAGGGCATCGCTGCTCAAGGTCACATCGTTCAGGTTCGGCAAAAAGCGCCGTCTGGTTCTGTTTTTGGCGTGGCTGACATTGTTGCCAACCATCGGGCCCTTGCCGGTCAGTTCACAGCGACGGGACATGTTGCTAGTCCTTGTCTTATCGGTTCGCGTTCGGTCGTCCGGGTAAACGACCCGGAAGGCCGCGCGGACGCGGCCGGGAATCTCGAAGCCCGGTTCCTACGGGCGTTTGCGGGTGCCGTCAAGGCCCTTGCGAGCGCATTGAGGATGTCATCCACGAGGAGACCATATTGCCGGACTACACGCTTTACTACTGGCCGGTGCCGTTCCGGGGCCAGTTCGTTCGCGCGGTGCTGGAACAGACCGGCGCAGACTGGGTCGAGGCGGGCACCGATGCCGTCGCCGCGCAGCGCGGGGCCGGGGTGCAGGCGCAGCTTGTGCCGCACATGGGGCCGCCCCTGCTGACGGACCATGCGGCCGGTGTGACGCTGTCCCAGCTTCCGGCGATCCTGGGATACCTTGGGGTGCGGCACGGGCTGGTTCCGGCAGATCCGGCGGGGGCCGCGATGGTGCACAAGGTAATCGGCGATGCGAACGACGTGCTGGCCGACATGACGCGGGCGAACGGCGCGCAGATGTGGACGGCGGAGGCATGGGCGGATTTCCAGCCGAGGCTGGAACGCTGGATGCGGATCTTCGATGAGACCGGTAGCCGTGCCGGGCTGACCTCGGGCGCGGGCTGGATGCTGGGCACCGGGGCGCCGGGCGTGGCCGACGTGGTGACGGCTGTGCTGTGGGGCACCATGACCGACGCCTTCCCCGCGCTGCGCCCGATGCTGGAGCGTTGTGCGCCCGCGGTGGCCGGGTTGTCCGACCGGGTGTTGGCGCTGCCCCCGCAGGCGGCGCTGCGGGCGCGCAGCCGGGCGGACTACGGGGACACCTGGTGCGGAGGACAGATCGAAGCCTCGTTGCGGGCGGTGATCTGAGCGTCAGCCGCCGTCGAAGCTCAGCGTGGAGAGGCCCGCGCCGCGCCCGCCCTGCCACGCGACCAGGGCCCGGACCAGCCGGGCGGCGGGGCCGTCCTCGGGTTCGTCGGCGCGGGTGACGGCGAACCAGTCGAGGCCGAATCCGTCGGGTGTCGCCGGGCGGGCGACCAACGTGCCGTCTGCCAGTTCCGGCTCGATCGCCCAGCGGCTGAGATAGCTGATTCCAAAGCCCGCGCGCACAAGGTCGATCACCGCCTCGGGCGAGGGCATGGGGGCGAGGTTGCGCAGCGGCTCGGTCGGCTGGCCCAGCATCAGTTCCCATTCGAAACCGGGTTCGGTGGCGAACGGATAGGTATAGACGCGCGTTTCGCCCAGCATCGTCGTGTCGACATGGTCCAGTGCGGCCAGCGGGTGGTCGGGGGCCATTACCGCGACCAGCGGGTCGGTCGCCAGCCGCACCCAGCGGAAGCGCTTCAGCGTCGACGGGCGCCCGTAGATCGTCGAGACATCCGCCAGACCGTCCTGCAACGCGCCCAGCGGGCGGGTCGTCGCCGCCCCGGCAAGGTCGACGGTCAGGTCCGGTTCCGTTTGCTTGAGGCGGTCGACGAAGGCGGGCCACCAGTGCCAGCGCGAATAGGTCGCCTGGCCCAGCCGCACCAGCCGCTGCGGGCCACCGGCCGAGGTGGCGATGTCCTGTTCCAGCCGTGCGAGTTCGGGCAGCACCCGGTCGGCGAAGGCGCGCAGGCGTTCGCCCTCGGGGGTCAGCGATACGCCTGACGGTGCGCGCGTGACGAGGATCGAGCCGGTGCGGCGCTCGGCCTCGCGCAGGCGGTGGCTGGCGGCGGATTGCGTGATGCCCAGCCGGGCGGCGGCGGCGGACACGCCCCCGGTCTCGGCCAGGGCCGAGATCAGCGCGAGGTGGTTGAGGCCGAGGCGGGGTAGCATATAGGTATTAAATCATTTCATGCCGCACGTGAAAACTTGGAATTATTCAAATGCTGCGGCGCGGCGTATCTGCCGGGGCATGACATATTCCAAGCCTACTTTGATCATCGCCCTTTGCGCTGTTCTGTTCGGCCTTGTCCCGTTGTTCGCACGCATCCTTCAGGCCGAGGGGATGGACCCGTCGGCCATCGCCCTGTCGCGCTATGGGCTGACTGCGCTGGTCGCGGTGCCCTTCCTGCGCTGGCGGCGCGGCGTGCGGCGGCAGGTGTTGGTGCTGGCGGGTGCGGGTCTTGCCTGCGGGCTGGGCTGGGTCGCCTACCTGGAGGCGATCGAGCGGACCACGGTGGCGGCGGCGGGCGTGGTCTATATGTCCTATCCCGCCTTCGCGCTGGTCTTTGCCTGGCTGCTGCTGGGGATGGCGCCCACCGGGCGGGCCATCGCGGCGGCGGTAATGGTGCTGGCGGGCGCGCTGCTGGCCAGCGGCGGGGCAGGGGTGGCGGACCCGGTCGCGCTGCTGATGATGCTGCCCGCGCCCGCGTTCTTCGCGCTGGTGATCGTCTCGCTGGCGGCGATGGCGCCGGACCTGCGCCCGATGGAGAAGCTGGCGGCGACGATGGCGGGCACCGTCGCGGGGCTGCTGCCGCTGGCCGCGATGGCCGAGCCGGGGACGCTGCTGCCGGTGTCGGGGGCGGGCTGGCTGGCGCTGCTTGGGAACGGGTTCCTGACCGCGTTGCTGCCGCAGTGGCTTTACGTGCAGGCGGCGCCGCATGTCGGGCCGGGGCGCGCGGCGGCGGCAGGGGCGTTCGAGCTGCCGACGATGCTGGCCATTGGCGCGCTGGCGTTCGGCGAGGTCGTGGCCCTGCGCGAGGTGGCGGCGGCGATGCTGGTGGTCGCGGCCATCGGGCTGAGCCCGGCGATCCGGAAGGGCGGGGCACCCGCGCGTGCCCGCGCGGATGCCGAAGGGCTTGGCTGAGCGGGGCTCAGTTGAGCTGCTTTTCCAGGTCGCTGACCATCTCGTTGACGCCGAATTCCTCGGACATCTCCTCGACCTGGCGCATCAGCTTGGCCAGCGGGCCGTTCTTGGCGACCATCTCGGAGGCTTTCGCCTTGGTGACGGCGGCAAGGATCTTCTCGGCATCCTCGCGCGCCCAGCTGTCGTCGATCCTGCTGATGTCGTTCGCGAACAGCAGCGCCTTGGAGCACATGGCCCGCGTGGTCTTGGTCTCGCCCAGGCCCAGCCAGGCCAGCTTGTAGGGCGCCTTGCGGTTCAGGTAGTAGGCGTCGTCGGTTCGCGCGATGTCGGGCGAGAGCACGCCGAAGATCGACAGGTCCTCTTTCGCCGCCATGTTGATCAGCCCGCCGGTCGGGTTCGGATAGGCGTAGAAGAAACCCACCATGCCGCGCTTGGAGCGGTCCTGCACAGCCGCCAGGATCTTTCCCGCGCCCGAGGTGAAGGCGAAGTTCGGGGTCGAGCCTGCGAAATTCGCGTCCTCTGCATAGAGTCGTTCGATGAACGCCTTGGAGCCGCTGTTGTCGGGCACGACCCAGCTGATCCGGTCGCGGTTGTTGACGATGTCGCCCCAGCTGGCGATCTGCGGTTCGGAGGTGAAGGCCATGGCGCATTCGCCGGGCAGGTCGTTGCGCACGATCTTGACCGCGCCGCTTTCGACGGCGTCATAACTCAGCCCGCCCTGGCCGATGCCGAACGCCAGGCCCGCATCCTCGGATGCCAGGCGGCCGGCATTGTCGACCGAACCGTTGGTGGGCACCAGCTTGACCTCGTATCCGTATTCCTTGGCGATGGGCTCCAGCACGTCGAGCACGCCCTGGCCGATCCCCTCGTGATAGGCCGAGCCTTCGCCGGTGGGTGCGCCGCCGGTATAGACCTTGATGACACTTTGCGCGGTCGCGGCCGAAGCCGTGAGCGCAAGCGCCGCGGCGGCGGCCAGAAGTGCGTGTGTCGCTCTCATCGGATGTATCCCCCTTTGGATCGCTTCGCATTGGTGCGGACGCCCGCGGGCAAGGGGCGGTTCCCCCTGCCGCCAAGGGCGCGGCACTGCCGGAGGCGAGCCTAACCCGCGCAATGGGGCGGTTCTGTGACAATCGCCGCCCGGCGGGACCGGGGAAAACGGATCGACAAGGCCCGCGCCCGGAAGAAGGGAAAGTAGTCCGGCATACCGGAGACGTTGCCGCGCTCGACCCGGTCCGGTGGGACAGTTCAGGCTGAGTTTGCTTAGAGAGAGGGTTTTGGGCTCGTCGTAACCACCAAGGAATGAACATGAGACCAGATGCGCCAGATCCTCACTTTGCTCAGGCCGCCAACTGACCCAAGAACTCTGACGCAGGACGCACCTTCGTCTCGGGCACCGCCGAGCCCAAGCAGGTGTTCCGTTCGCGGGCGAGAGTGGGCTGCTTCAGGCGCTCGACACACGTCCGCCAGTTCCCCAAGCCATATCAGCGAAAGGCTAGATCCGTGCTCCGGACACATGGGGGCTAGGAGCAGCGTGTGCGACCCATCGCGTTCAAAACGCCCTTTCGCCGAATACCGCGTCAATCTGGTGGGGGGCGCCCCCGATTGCCGGTCGCGCAGGAAGGTGGCGTGCAGGCCTGCCGTGCGCCACAGCAGCAGCACCAGCAGGATCAGGGAGACGAGAGGTTGCGTGGGCAGCGTCCGGCAACGTGCCGTGCAGACCCCATCGCG
>JBFHFG010000277.1:0-4987 GCA_041583815.1 Halovulum sp. | reverse complement strand
CATCACATGGAATTCGCCTTCGATGCGCGTGGGCGAAGCTACCAGATGGAGCAGACCGTCGGCCGGGGCCTTTATACGCGTATGAACGTGGGCGACACGACCGAGATACGCTATTGGCGGCCCGACCCCACAGTGAACGAGATCGAGCCAGGCACCACGACCACGACGATCTGGGTGACCAAGATCGCGTCGGCGCTGTCGCTGGCTGGCGGGCTGTTCTGGATCAACCGCTCGTGGACGCGCGCGTCGCGGGCGGCCCGAGTACGCGATCGGGGCACGCGGCGGCGTGCGACTGTCACGCATCACATCAAGACCAATGTCCGGATCAACAAGGTGCCCCAATACCGTCTGGCCTGGCAGGACGAGGAAGGCACGACCGGCAAGTCCTGGTTCGTCTCGGGCAGGCAGTTGGGCGACTGGCCCGAAGGAGCGGAACTGACCGTCTATGCCGATCCCACGGGCAAGTTTCCGTCGGTCTGGGAACGCGACGTGGGCGCGCGGCGCGACGACGGCACAGGCGCGGTGCGCCGCCGCTGAGCGGGGCCCCCTTCGGCACTTTACCTTGCGGCCTAAGCCCTTATGGTGACGGCGAACCCATCCCATTCGTCCGAGGAATTGCACGATGTCGAAGTTTGGTCTCCACCAGTCGCCGCCCCGCACCGAGGATGTCCGGTTCCTGACCGGCAAGGGCCGCTACGTCGACGACATCGCCCCCGAGGGCTCGGCCCACATGCTGTTCCTGCGGTCTCCTGTCGCGCATGCGAAGATCACCGCCCTGGACGTGGAGGAAGCCCGCGCCGCCCCCGGCGTACTGGCGGTCTACACCGCGGCCGACCTGGACGGGAAGCTGGTCAACAGCATGAACTACTCGGTACTCAAGGTGCCCGAGGGCGGAACCGTCACAACCCCACGCCGGCCCATGCTGGCCGAGGATCGCGTGCGCTTCGTCGGCGAGGCAATCGTCGCCGTCGTGGCCGAGACCAAGGCCCAGGCGATGGATGCGCTCGAACTGATCGAGATCGATTATGACGAACTGCCCGTGCATGTGGAGACCGCTGTCGGCGGCGAGGCGATCCACGAAGAGGCTCCCGACAACCTTGCCTACGACTGGTGGTACGGCGACGTCGAGGCGACCGAGGCCGCCTTCGCCGCCGCCGCGCATACGGTGAAGATGGACATCGTCGACAACCGGATCGTGTCCAACCCGATGGAAACGCGGGGCTGCTTCTCGGAAATGGTCGACGGCCGACTGCACCACGCGGTCAACGGCCAAGGCGTGTGGGGCGCGCGCGACGCGCTTGCCGAAAAACTGGGCATGGACCCGGCCGACGTGCACGTGACCACCCCGGACGTCGGCGGCGGTTTCGGCACCAAGGCGCAGGACTACCCCGAGCAGTTCCTGGTCAGCCTTGCTGCCAAGGAGCTGAACCGCCCGGTGCGCTGGATGGCCGACCGTGGCGAGGGCATGATGACCGACAACGGTGGGCGCGACGTTGTCACCGTGGCCGAGGCCGCCTTCGACGCCGATCACAAGCTGCTGGCGGTGCGGATCAACTCGGTCAGCAACCTCGGCGCACACAACTCGGGCTATGCGCAGTTCATCCAGTCGGAACTGGCACTGAAGGTCCTGACCGGGATCTACGATGTCCAGACCGGCTTTTTCGGCGTGAAGGGTGTCTACACCAACACCACGCCGATCGACGCCTATCGCGGCGCGGGTCGCCCCGAGGCGATCTACGTAATCGAAAGGCTGATGGACACCTGCGCCAAGGAACTCGGCACTGACACGTTCACCCTACACCGCAAGAACTGGGTGCCGAAGGACAAGTTTCCTTACACCACCTTCTCGAAATCGATCTACGATGTCGGCGATTTCGGTCGCGTCATGGACCGCGCGATGAAGGAAGCGGATGTCGAGGGCTTCCCTGCCCGACGGGCCGAAGCCGAGGCGCGGGGCAAGCTGCGCGGTATCGGCCTCAGCTACTACATCGAATCGATCCTCGGCGCGAAGAACGAGACCACGACCATCGAATTCGCCGAGGACGGGTTCGTGAACCTCTACGCCGGCACCCAGTCGAACGGCCAGGGGCACGAGACGGTCTTCGCCCAGATGCTTCACGCCCGCACCGGGATCCCGTTCGACAAGATCCGCTACATCCAGGGCGACAGCGACCTGATCAAAAGCGGCGGCGGCACCGGCGGCTCGCGCTCGGGCACCGCGCAGGGCAACTCGATCAACGCCACGTCCGACCTGATGATCGAACGCTTCAAGGACCTCGCCGAAGAGGAACTCGAGGTCGCCCGCCCGGATATCGTGTTCAAGGATGGCACCTTCTCGGTCGCGGGAACAGACAAGTCAGTCGGCCTGATGGAACTGGCGACGAAAGCCCGCGAAACCGGCCGCAGCGACCTGCTGCGCACCGAGCATGAACACGCCTTCAAGGCCGGTGCCTTCCCCTACGGCGCGCATATCGCCGAGGTCGAGGTCGATCCCGACACCGGCGTCACGAAATGCGTGCGCTACACGGTGGTCGACGACTTCGGCGTGCTGATCAACCCGAAGATCGTCGAGGGTCAGGTCCACGGCGGCATCGCCCAGGGTGCCGGTCAGGCGTTGGTCGAAAACACCGTCTACGACGAGAACGGCCAGTTGCTGACCGCCAGCTTCATGGACTACGCCATGCCGCGCGCCGCCGACTTCCCGATGATCAGCTTCAACACCGAACTCGTGCCCACCTCGACCAACGAGATCGGCATGAAGGGCTGCGGCGAGGCCGGCACCGTCGGCGCGATGGCCTCGGTCACCAACGCGGCACTCGACGCGGTCTGGTCGCGCGGCGTACGCCGCGTTGACATGCCGCTGACCCCGCTGAACATGTGGCGCCGCCTGCAGGACGCCACTGCGTCGAACATCGCGGCCGAATAACGGGAACGGGCGCCCGCATCCCGGGCGCCCGCCTTCCATTTTCCCAAAATATCCCCGCCGGAGGCATCCACCCTCGGCAACTAGCAACGCGTCTAGGTATCAGGCCGCGGCCTCCAGCACCGGCTCCAGCGCCGCCAGCACGAGATCGGGCCCTGCGCCGGGTTTGTGAGCGCCTTCCGACAGCATCCGCCGCCAGCGGCGCGCCCCCGGCCGTCCGGCAAATGCGCCCAGCATGTGGCGCGTGATCCGCGCCAGCGGTGTCCCGGCGGAACATTCCGCCTCGATATAGGGCAGCATCGCGCGCACCGCGTCCTCGGGGGAGACATCGCCCGTCTTCTCACCAAAGATGCGCCGGTCCGCCGCCGACAGGATATCCGCAGGCTGGTGATAGGCCGCCCGCCCGATCATTACCCCGTCGAACCCGGCATCCAGCTGCGCCTCTGCCTCGTCCAGCGTTGCAATCCCACCGTTCAGACCGATCCACAGCTCTGGAAAACGCTGCTTCATTCGCAACACAAGTGGATAGTCCAGCGGCGGAATCTCGCGGTTCTCCTTCGGGTTCAGCCCCTGCAGCCAAGCTTTTCGCGCATGCACGCTGACCCGACGCACACCGGCATCGCTCACAGCGCGCAGCAGTGCGGGCAGCGCGTCTTCCGGGTCCTGGTCATCCACGCCGATCCGGCATTTCACGGTAATCTCCGCCCCGTCCGAGGCCTCGATCATCGCTCCGACGATTCGCCCGACAAGCTCGGGCTCGCGCATGAGGACCGCACCGAAACAACCCGACTTCACCCGGTCGGACGGGCAACCGACATTCAGGTTGATCTCTTCGAAACCGAACGGATTGGCGATCCGCACCGCCTCTGCCAGTTCCTCCGGGTCCGAGCCACCCAATTGCAGGGCCAATGGATGTTCGTCGGCGTCATGCGCCAGTAAGTGCTCCGCGCCGCCACGCACCAGCGCCGGAGCCGTGACCATCTCCGTGTATAGCAGCACGTTGCGCGAGAACCGGCGGTGAAACATCCGGCAATAGCGGTCGGTCCAGTCCATCATGGGCGCGACGGACAGGCGCGCGGCCTGCTCCACCAATGATGCTGCTCGTGTTCCTGACGCTGACTGCACGGCCTTAAGTCCCGTTTCCCTCGATTGAGCGGCTGTTTGCCCCCGTTATCGGGGAAGGTGCAAGAAATAGTTGCACCGGTCCACGATTGTCAGCCCGCGTTCCGGTACGCCCCACGCCCGGTTCAGTCGGGCAACCGTCCGTTGGCTGGCCGATCCACTTAGTTCGCAAACTCAGCGATGCACCAAGGCGTTTCGGGCCATGAACTGTTTCAGCCGCGTGGCCTGGTCGTGGGTCAGTGGCCATGCGCCTGGGGGGCGGACGGCGCCGCAGTCTTCGCCCATCAGGCGCAGCGCGGCCTTGACGCCGGTGACGTTGGTGCCGCCCTGCTCTTCGGCGCGGATGTCCTCGAAGACCTGCATCCCGGCGATCAGGTCGCGGGCCTCCTGCCACTGCCCTGCCTCCAGGGCCTGAGAGATGGCGACCGAGCGTTCCGGCCAGACGTTGATCAGGCCCGAGGTGAAGCCGCGCGCGCCGACGGCGTAGAACGTGGGCGCCCAGACCTCGGCAAGGCCGCCGACCCAGACGATGTGGTCCGGCGCGGCCTCCATCGCGGCCTTCAGCTTCATCGGGTTGGGCGTCGCCCATTTGACGCCGACCACGTTCGGCAGCGCGCACAGCTCGGCGATGGCGCCGGTGCCGATGGCGTCGTTGCGCAGGTAGAGGATCAGCGGCAGCCCGCCCCCGGCCTCGCCCACGGCGCGCACATAGTCCGACAGGCCGCGCGGGCTGACGAAAGGATCGGGCGGCTGGTGGATCATCAGGGCCGAAGCCCCCGCATCCGCCGAGGTCCGGGCCAGCCGGCAGGCGTCGCGGATGCCGCGCCCGACGCCGGCGACCAGCGGCACGCGGCCGGCGATGTGCCCGGCGGCGGCCTGCACCATCGCCTCGGCCTCGTCCAGCGTCAGCCCGTAGAACTCGCCGGTGTTGCCATTGGCGGT
>JBFHFG010000276.1:0-4988 GCA_041583815.1 Halovulum sp. | reverse complement strand
AGGCGCTTGCCGCCATCGGCGTAGTCGATGCCGATCCGGGTCGCGCCCGCGTCCAGCGCGTTTTCGACCAGTTCCTTGATGGCCTATGCCGGACCCTCGACAACCTCACCAGCCGCAATGCGGTTCGCGGCGGCGTCGTCAAGCTGTCGAATCGGGCGGCGTTCAGGGCGTATGTTGGGTGCCTCGGCGTTCATGCCACAAGAAGTAGCATGAAGTTCCGTAATTTGCCAATGGCCGTGCGGCGGTCGCGGGGCCTGTCGCGGGCCGTTATTGCGTGGCGTCCAGGCCTTGGGGGCGGCCCACCACGACGACCTTCAGCGCCTTGGGTTTCAGCAGTCGGCGGGCCACGGCGTTGACCTCGTCCAGGGTCAGCGCGTCGACCAGCGCATTGCGCTCGGCGGGGTAGGTGATCGGCAGACCAGCGCGTTGCAGGCCGACAAGCCCGCCCGCGATGCGCCCGTTCCCGTTGAACCGCAGCGCGTAGCTGCCGGTCAGGTAGCGCTTGGCGGCGTCCAGTTCTTCCTGGGTGATCCCGTGCTCGGCCACGCGGGTCCATTCCTCTCGGATCAGTTTCAGCGCCTCGTCCATCTTGGCGTTGGCGGTGGCCAGTGCGCCGCCAAACATGGCGCCGAAATCGCCGCCGCCCATCCAGGTGCTGACGCCATAGGTCAGGCCGCGCTTCTCGCGCAGTTCGTCGTGCAGGCGCGAACTGAAGCCGCCGCCGCCCAGCACCTGGTTCAGCACATAGGCGGCCAGGAAATCAGGGTGGTCGCGGCGCAGCCCCGCATGGCCGAAGCGCGCCACCGACTGCGGCGAGTCGAAGTCGATGACCTGCAGGCTGCCGGTTTCGGGGACCTCGGCCATCGGTGGCAGCGCGGGGGCATACTCTGGCAGCGCGCCGAACATGCGGTCCAGCATCGGGCCCAGTTCTTCCGGGGTGATGTCGCCCACCACGCCGACAGTCAGCCGGCTGCGCGCGATCGAACGGCGGTGCGCGTCGAAGATGTCGGCACGGGTCAGCGCCGAGACAGTCTCGGTCGTGCCATTCTCGGGGCGCGCGTAGGGGTGATCGGGATAGAGCGCGGCATCCATCGCCTGCGCGGCCAGCCGGTTCGGATCGTTCAGGTCCGATTCGATCCCCGACAGGACCTGCGCGCGCACCCGTTCCAGCGCCTCGGTATCGAAATTGGGGCGGTTCAGGGCCAGCGACAGCAGTTGCACGCTTTCGGCGCGGAACTCTGTCAGCATCTGTGCCGAAACGCTGATCCCGTCGCGCCCGCCGCCAAAGCCGAAGCGCAGCGCGATTTCCTCGGCCCGGGCGGCGAATCCCTGGCTGTCGTAGTTGCCGGCGCCTTCCTCGAGCAGGGCGGTCATCAGGTTGGCGGCGCCCAGCTTGTCGGCCGGGTCGAGCACCGCGCCGCCCTGGAAATGGGCGTTGATCGCCACCATCGGGATCGAGTGTTCCTCGACAAGCCAGGCGGTGATGCCCGTCGACGAGGTGACCTCGACGATCTCGGTGGCGGCGCGCAGCGGGTGTGCGGCAAGGGCCAGAAGGGCCAGAAACAGGGGAAGTACGCGCATCACAGGCCATTCTCCACGCCGGTCAGGTAGCCGGTGACCGAGACCGAGCGGTCGAGGATCCGCCGTGCGGCGGCGACCACGTCCTGCGCGGTGACCGCGTTCAGCGCGTCCGGCCAGGCCTGCACGTCGTCCACCGTCAGCCCCGAGGTCAGCGCCCGACCGTACAGGCGCGCACGGCTTTCCTGGCTGTCCAGGGCATAGATCTGCGCCGCGCGGACCTGGGTCTTGACCCGGCGCAGGTGCGCGGGGTCGGGGCCCTTCTCGATGAAGGCGGCCAGCGCCTTGTCCATTTCGGCCTCGGCCTGTTCCAGGCTGACTCCTTCGGCGGGAACGACATAGACGCCGAACTGACGTGGATCCAGGTTGACCGCATCGTAGAATGCGCCGCTGTTCAGGGCGATCTTGCTGTCGAACTGCAGGCTGGTCGCCAGGTGAGAGGTCACGCCGCCGCCCAGCAGTTCGGCCAGCATGGTCAGCGCGGCGGCCTGCGACTGGTCGCCGGGGCGCCGCGGCGGCGCCGGATAGGTACGCACAAGGTAGGGTTGGGTCACGCGCGGGTCGCGATGGATCAGCCGGCGCTCGGACAGGGGTTCGGGTTCGGCCGGTCGGACACGAGGCGGCGTGCCCTCGGGCGGCAGCGGTCCGTAGTGCTTCTCGGCCAGGGCGCGAACCTCGTCGGGGGTGGTGTCGCCCGCGACGATCAGGATCGCATTGTCCGGCGCGTAGTGCTGACGGTAGAAGGCGATGGCATCCTCGGCGGTCAGCTGCGCGATCTCGTGACGCCAGCCGATGATCGGGGTGCCATAGGGATGGTGCAGAAACTCGACCGCGCGGCGCTGTTCGCCGAAGGCCTCGCCGGGGCTGTTGCCGACGCGGTTGCCGCGTTCCTCCAGCACCACGTCGCGTTCCGGGGCGACGACCTCGTCGGTCAGCTGCAGGTCCCGCATGCGGTCTGCCTCCAGCCCCATCACCAGGTCCAGCCGGTCGGCGGCGACGCGCTGGAAATAGCCGGTGAAATCCCAGCTGGTGAATGCGTTGTCCTGCCCGCCGTTCGCCTCGATGATGCGCGAGAACTCGCCCGGTTCCAGGTCGTCCGTGCCCTTGAACATCAGGTGTTCCAGGAAATGCGCCAGCCCGGACTTGCCGTGCGGATCATCCGCCGATCCGACCCTGTACCAGACCATGTGCGTCAGGACCGGCGACCGGTGATCCTCGATCACCAGCACCTGCATGCCGTTGTCGAGCACGAAGTCGGTGACGCCATGCGTGTCCGCGCGGGCGGCCAGCGGAGCGAGCAGCAGGATCAGAAGGGCGGTCAGGCGGCGCATGGATGTCCCTCCTCTGGCCGGGCAGGTAGGGGGGCAGGTAGAGGGTTGGATCCAGGCGACAAGCTGTGCGCGGCTCAGTTCTGCGGAGGAGCGGCGGGGACTTGCAGACCCAGCGCCCGCAGGCGGCGCAACTCGGCGTCGGAATCCAGCGCCTGCCCATCATAGATCGTGCCTTCGGTCGCGGTTCCGAACAGACGATAGAGAAGCCGTGGCTGGTTGTCCTTGCGGTACTCGATGTCCTCGGCGGCGACGACCTGGCGGATGTTGGCCGTGGCGCCCGTGGCAGTCGCGGCCAGAAGCGCATTGTCAGACGCGGCCACCACACCCCGGCGCGGCGTGCCTGACAGCGCGACCAGCGCGTCCGAGTTCGGCGTCAGGTCGGTGCGGCTGACGGTGCCCGGCTGCGGCGGTGGCAGTGCCGACAGGTCCTCGGGCAGTTCCAGCGGCTTTTGCGGCAGCACGGCGAATTCCTCGGGCGCGACATAGCTGCCCGCCGTCAGGCGTTCGACCGCCGACCGTTCATCCGCGTCGCGGTTGCCGCAGCCGGCCACTGCCACTGCCACGCCTGCCGCCAGGATGATCCGAAATGCCTGTGTCATGCCGTTCCTCGTGCCTTCAGGTGCCCCTGATACCGCAGGATTCGTCTGTCGTCACGCCCTGTCAGCCGTCTTCCGCCGGACGTTGGGGCAACAGCAGCAGCGCAGCGGCGCCCGCGAAGATTGCCGTATCGGCGACGTTGAACGCGTAGGGATTGTCGATGCCGCAGCAGCTCATGTTCAGGAAGTCCGCAACAGCGCCGTATCCGACCCGGTCCCAGGCGTTGCCCAGCGCGCCGCCGACGATCGCGCCCACGGCCGCCGCCGCGCGCCGACCGCTGCCGCCGCGCAGCACCCAGACCGACAATCCGGCGCTGATTGCCACCGCCAGCGCCACCAGGAACCAGCGGGTGAAGGACGAATCGTTGCCGAACAGGCCGAAGTTGATTCCCGGGTTCCAGGCCATCTGGAACACCAGGTAGGGCGGTGCCACGTCGATGCGCAGCACCTCGGCCAGGTTCATGCCCTCGACCACTGCCCACTTGGTGGCCTTGTCGACCACCAGCACACCCAGCGCGGTGACCGCCAGCCAGAACCGGGGAGAGCGCATCTGATCAGTGCCGGAAATGGCGCATGCCGGTAAAGACCATCGCCAGCCCCGCCTCGTTGGCGGCGTCGATGACCTCCTGATCGCGGACCGAGCCGCCAGGCTGGATCACCGCGGTCGCACCCGCGTCGATCGCCGCCTGAAGACCGTCGGCAAAGGGGAAGAATGCGTCGGACGCCAGCGCCGAGCCTTCGGTCGGGCGCGAGGGCAGGCCAAGCTGTTCGGCCATGTCGGCGGCCTTGCGTGCGGCGATGCGGGCGCTGTCCACGCGGCTCATCTGGCCGGCGCCGATTCCCACGGTCTTGCCGTCGCGGGCATAGACGATGGCGTTGGACTTCACGTGCTTGGCGACGCGCCATGCGAACAGCATGTCCGCCAGTTCCGACGCGGTCGGCGCACGCTCCGTCACCACCTTCAGCCCGTCGCCGTTGATCCGGCCGTTGTCGCGGTCCTGCACCAGGAACCCGCCGGAGACCTGCCGCCAGGTCCGCCCCGGCGCCGCAGGGTCCGGCAGCGCACCGGCGGTCAGCAGGCGCAGGTTCTTCTTGGCCTCGAAGATCTTCGCCGCCTCGTCGCTGACCGAAGGCGCGATCACCACCTCGGTGAAGATCTGGCTGATCAGCGCCGCGGTTTCTGCATCGAGTTCATGGTTCAGCGCGACGATACCGCCGAACGCCGAGGTGCGGTCGCAGTCGAACGCCGCCTGGTAGGCATCCGCCTGCGAGGCGCCGCGGGCCACGCCGCAGGGGTTGGCGTGCTTGATGATGGCGACCGCCGGTCCGGACTCGGGTTCGAATTCGGCCACCAACTCGTAGGCGGCGTCAGTATCGTTGATATTGTTGTAGCTCAGCGCCTTGCCCTGGATTTGCCGGGCGGTGGCGACGCCGGGGCGGCTGTCGCCCGACAGGAAGAAGCCCGCCTGCTGGTGCGGGTTCT
>JBFHFG010000275.1:0-4989 GCA_041583815.1 Halovulum sp. | reverse complement strand
GAGGATGGCGTCATGTCCCCCACCCCGCCGACATTGCACCTTCTTTGCGGCAAGGCCGCCTCGGGAAAGTCCACGCTGGCCGCGCAGCTTGCCGGGCAGGATCGCACGGTGCTGATTTCCGAGGACGACTGGCTTGGCGCGCTCTATTCCGACCAGATGGGTTCGCTGTCGGACTATGTCCGCTGTGCGTCTAACCTGCGGGGGATCATGGGGCCGCATGTGCTGTCACTGCTGGACGCGGGCGTGTCCGTGGTGCTGGATTTCCCGGCCAATACCGTCGAGACGCGCAAGTGGATGCGCGCGATCCTGGACCGGACGCAGGCGGCTCATGTCCTGCACCTCATGGACGTTACCGACGAAACCTGCCTCGCGCGGCTGAAGGCGCGCAATGCGCAGGGCGACCACCCGTTCGCGATCACCGAGGACCAGTTTCACCGGCTGGCGGCGCACTACATGCCGCCATCACCGGACGAAGGATTCACGATCCAGGTTCACTAAAGGCGCTGAGGCGCTTGGGGCAGCAAAGCCAGCCGCTGTCCTTCGGCCCCTTTCAACCGGGGCGCGGCAGAGATGATCGCCCGCGCAGGGGGGATCATCGGGGTGTCGGCAAGGGCGTCCCAACGACGCCCCTGCCCGGTTTCACCGCGGTATCACTCCGCCGGCGACAGCGCCACGAAGCGCGGCTGGCCATCGCGGCGCACCAGCATCAGCACCGACTTGCGACCGGCATCGCTGGCGGCCTCGAACCGTTCGACCACGTCCGCCGGGGTCTGCACCGGCTGCTGGCCGATCTCGGCGATGACGTCGCCCCGGCGCAGGCCCTTCTCCCAGGCCTCGCTGTCCTCGTCGACCTCGATCACGGCGACGCCACGCACGTCCTCGGCCAGGCCGAGTTCCTCGCGCAGTTCGGTGTCGATGCCCATCAGGGTCAGGCCAAGCACGGTCTGCGCCTGCGGCACCTCGTCCTCTTCGGGCAGATCGCCCGAGGACGACAGGCTTTCGGCTTCCTCCCGGCGGCCCAGCGTGACCTTCAGGGTCTGCGTCGCGCGATCGCGGAAGATGACCACGCGGACCGACTTGCCGACATCGGCCTCGCCGACCATGCGGACCAGTTCGCGGGTGTCCGCGACCTTCTGGCCGTCGAAGCTGAGGATCACGTCCCCGGCCTTGATGCCGGCATCCTGCGCCGGACCGTCGGGCACGTCAGTGACAAGTGCGCCGCTGGTGTCTTCCAGTTCCAGCGCCTCGGCCACGTCGTCGGTCACGTTCTGTATCGACACGCCCAGCCAGCCGCGCCGCGTCTCGCCGTATTCCTTCAGCTGGTCGACCACGCGCTTGACCACCGCCGAGGACATCGAGAAGCCGATGCCGATCGAGCCGCCGTTGGGCGACAGGATGGCGGTGTTCACGCCGATCACCTCGCCGGCCATGTTGAACAGCGGTCCGCCGGAATTGCCCTGATTGATCGCCGCGTCGGTCTGGATGAAGTCGTCATACGCGCCCTGGAGCGACCGGTTGCGCGCCGAGATGATCCCCGCCGATACCGAGAACCCCTGCCCCAGCGGGTTGCCGATCGCCAGCACCCAGTCGCCGACACGGGCGACATCGCTGTCGCCGAACTTGACGTAGGGCAGCGGCTGATCCGGCTCGACCTTCAGCAGCGCGATGTCGGTGCGCGGGTCGGTACCGACGATCTCGGCCGGAAGCTCTCCTGCGCCGTCGAAGAACTCGACCAGGATCTCGTCGGCGGATTCGATCACGTGGTTGTTGGTCACGATATAGCCGTCGGGCGAGATCACGAAGCCCGACCCAAGTGCCGAGCCGCGACGCTGCCGGCGCTCGGGACGGTCACGGTCGAGGAAGTCGCGGAACAGGTCCTCGAGCGGCGAGCCCTCGGGGACCAAGGGCTGAGGCCCGGTGTTGCCGGCCACGATGGTGCTGGTGGTGATCTTGACCACCGACGGGCTGAGGCTTTCGGCCAGGTCGGCGAAACTGTCCGGGGCGCGCGCCTCAAGACGGACCGCCTGTGCCGCGAACAGCATGATCGCGGTCAGGATCGTCAGGGCGGCGGCGCGCAGGCCCCGTTCGGGCGTCAATGTAGGCGTAGCTGTCGTTGCCCGGGTCAACCGATATCTCCCTTTGGTGGAATGCAGAGTCCTTTGGTGCGGCTCTGCTATATATTGGGAGCGTGACCGACCAAGGTCAACAAAACCGCTGCACGGCGTGCCAGACATCACTGCCGCGTGAACACGGGGCGACCCGGCCCTAGCCCTGAGCCATCCAGACCAGCACGACGCCCAGCGCGACCACCCCCAGCCCGATCGAACGGCGCGCATCGACCGGGATGCTGCGCAGGGTCTCGAGAATGTCGTCCAAACGCGAAGGGGCCAGTGCAAGCACCAGCCCCTCGATCACGGCCGCAAGACCCAGACCTGTCAGAAGGTCCGTCCAGGTCAATTCGCGGGCTCCTCCACCGGTTCGCTGACCGAGTCGCCCTGGTCGGCACCGGAGTCGGTGTCCGCGTCGGGTTGGGCCGAGGTTTCGGAGTCGGCGGGTGCCTCCTGCTCGACCGCCGGGGCCTCGGCCTCGGGCGCGGTTGCTTCAGCCGCGTCCGGGGTCTGGCCCATCACCATGCGGGGGCTGGGTTCGCCGCCACGGTCGGACTTGAGATACTCGAAGAACTCGCTGTCCGGGGTGATCACCAGGGTCGAGTTGTCGCTCTGAAGCGCACGCTCGTAGGCACTGAGCGAGCGGTAGAACGAGAAGAACTCGGGATCGCGGCCGAACGCCTCGGCATAGATCGCGTTGCGCAGCGCGTCGGCCTCGCCTCGGATGATCTGTGCGTCACGCTCGGCTTCCGAGACCAGTTCGACCGCGGTGCGGTCGGCCTGGGCGCGGACGCGCTGCGCCGCTTCCTGACCGCGGGCCCGTTCGTCTGCCGCTTCGCGCTGACGCTCGGCGGTCATCCGGTCGAAGGTGGCCTGAAGGTTGGTCGGCGGCAGGTCGGCGCGCTTGATGCGAACGTCGATGACCGCCACGCCCAGCGCCCGTGCCTCGGCAGCGGCCGCATCGCGGATGCGGTTCATCAGGCCGACGCGGTCGGACGACAGGATCTGGTTCGACGTGACCGAGCCCAGCACCTCGCGCAGGTTGGTTTCGAGGATCTGGTCCAGCCGGCTTTCAGCCTGAAGGATGCCCCCGGTGCCCACCGCGCGGCGGAACTGGACCACATCCTCGATGCGCCAGCGCGCGAACGCATCGACGACCAGGCGGCGATCGTCTGCCGGGGTGACTTCGCGGGATTCGGTGTCCAGCGACTGGATCCGGTCATCGTAGCGGACGACGTCCTGGATGAACGGGATCTTGAACGCCAGGCCGGGCGTCTCGCGGACATCCTTGATCTGACCGAACTGAAGGACCAGGGCCTTCTCGCGTTCGTCGACGATGAACACCGACGACAGGCCCAGGATCGCGACACCGGCGATCACGACGGCCGCAATGAACGTGCGGGTCATTGGCTGGTCTCCTGCTGCTGGGGCGACGACTTGCGCAGTTCGTTCAACGGCAGGTAGGGCACGACCCCCGAGCCGCCGCCCGCGCCACCGCCGGCCACGGTTTCATCGATGACGATCTTGTCGACGCCGCCCAGAACACGCTCGAGCGTTTCCAGGTACAGGCGTTTGCGGGTCACTTCGGTCGCCTTGGCGTATTCCTCGTAGACCGCGACGAAGCGGCTGGCTTCACCCTCGGCTTCGTTTACCACGCGGGCGCGATAGCCTTCGGCCTGTTCCAGGACCTCGGCGGCCTGACCGCGCGCTGCGGCAAGACGCTGGTTGGCATAGGCGTCGGCGCGGTTCTCGAACGTGCGCCGTTCCAGTTCGGCGGCCTGCACGTCGCGGAACGCTTCGATCACCTCGGCGGGCGGGTCCACCTTGGCCAGCGTCAGACGGACGATGTTGATCCCCGACTCATAGCTGTCGAGCGTGTCCTGGATCAGCGCCTGCACTTCCTGCGCGACCACGGCACGGTCGCGGTTCAGCACCGGGCCCAGCTGCGAACGGCCGATGACCTCGCGCATGGCCGACGAGGCGACCGCCTGAATGGTGTCCTCCGGGTCGGCGAGGTTGAACAGGTACGCCGCCGGGTCCGAGATGTTCCAGACCACCTGGAAGTCGATGTCGACGATGTTCTCGTCGCCGGTCAGCATCAGGCCGTCATCGGTGCGGCCGCGGCCGCCGATGCCGACGTCCTCGGTGTTCTCGCGGGTGACGGTCAGTTTCTCGTAGGTCACGAACGGCCAGGGCGCGAAGTTCAGGCCCGACTCGCCCAGCGGAGGCGAGAACTTGCCCAGGAACAGCTCGACCGAGCGTTCCTCGGGACGAACCGTGTAGAACGACATCACCAGCCAGCCGACGAACAGCAGCAGGCCGATCAGCGCAAAGCCGCCGCGACCGATGCTGGGGCCCTCGGGCCGGCCGCCGCCACCGCCACCGCCGGTGGAGCCGCGCCCGCCCATCAGGACGCGCAGCTGTTCCTGGCCCTTTCGGACGATCTGGTCGATGTCGGGGCCCTGCCCCGGACGGTTGCCACCGCCACCACCGCCGCCGCCAGAGCCGCGCTTGTTTTCGTCATCGCCCCAAGGGCCGCGTCCGCCGCCCTTGTTGCCACCGCCGCCTCCCCAGGGGCCGCCGGAATTATTGGATCCTGGCATCAGCCGTTCTACCCTCTTTATGTCGATGTGCTCGCACTTCCGTTACCACGTGTAGGCGCGGGTGCGAAATTCAAGATCGCCCCGGTTCAGCCCGGAAGCGCCTCTCGCATGGTGACCAGTTCCTCGGCGGCGGTCGGATGCACCGCCATGGTCCGGTCGAAATCCTCTTTCGTGGCGCCTATCTTCACCGCGATGCCGACCATCTGGATCATCTCGCCCGCCGCCGGACCGACGATATGCACACCCAGCACCCGGCGCGAGTCCTTGTCGACCACCAG
>JBFHFG010000274.1:0-4992 GCA_041583815.1 Halovulum sp. | reverse complement strand
GGCCTGGGTCTTCTCGGTCAGGTCGCTTTCCAGTGCTGCGACGCTGGCCTTCAGCGCCTCGGTGTCGTCGACAAGGTCGTCATACTGTGCGGCGGTGATCAGCCCGGTTTCACGTTGCAAGCGGCTGATCTCGGCACGGGTGGCGGCGACCGACTTGCGGTACTCTTCCAACGCACCGCGGCCGCCATCTTCGCGCACGGCAAGTTCGTCGTTTCGAAGGGCATCGATCTCGGTGAAGAATGCAGTCAGTAGCGCGTTCAGCCGAGCCTGCGAATCCTCGGGAGAGTTACCCACCAGCTCGACATGGATCAGGCCGGTCTGATCGACCAGATTGATCCGGGGCTGCCCGAAGTCGCGGCGGATCATGCCGACATCGCCCGCCGCGGCCGTCAGGATGCGGTCGGCCGCCAACAGGCGTTTGTAGGTCTCGGTCGGGCTGACCGACGGGCTGGAGAAGGCCGAATTCGCGAAGGACGACGCCTGACCGATACGGTCGAGGTTGACCGAGGCCGAGGCGCCCGAACCGGGCAGGATCAGCGACATCGATGAAGTATAGCGTAGCGGCGCCGTCGCCAGGTAGCTGCTAACCGGCACCCAGATCGCGGCCGCGCCGAACGCAAGGATGCCAAGATAGCGGGGCAGGCGGCCCGCATCGCCCACCCGGCCGCCGCGAAACAGGCGTGCCGCCGACAGGTGCCGCACGGGGGTGCGGAACAGCCGGGGCAGGCGGGACGGCTTGTGGCCGGACGTCGGGGCGGTTTCGGGTTGGGCGGTCATGGTATCTCTCCTTCGCGGGAAGAGATACAGCAGCGCGCATGTCATGCGCAGACGCGCCGCAGGATAGGGCAGGGGACAAACGGTCGGTGTACTATCCCGGCGGATAGGTCAGAACAGGCCGGCTTCCTTGGCCAGCAGCGCCGCCTGCGTTCGGTTCGCGGCACCGATCTTGCGGTAGAGGGTCTTGACGTGAAGCTTCACCGTCGGCTCGGTCACGTCGAGGTCGCGGGCGATTTCCTTGTTGGATTTGCCCTGCGTCAGACCCTCCAGCACCTGTAGCTCGCGTTTGGACAGCTTTTCGGCCATCGCGTTGCGCGGCGCCTCTTCGGCCGCGGTCATGAATTCCAGCGGGGCGTACTGTTCGCCCATAGCCATGAAACGGACCGCGTTGGACAGCGTCTTTGCCGTCAGCGTCTTAGGCAGGAAACCGGCCGCCCCGGCCGCCAGCGCCTTTTCCGCGATGTCGCGGTTCGCCACGCCGGATATCAGCGCCACGCGCTGTCCGCCGGCATGTTTCATCATGCGTTCCAACCCGTCGAGGCCGTTCATTCCGGGCATATTGTAGTCCAGCAGGACCAGGTCGAACTGTCCCTCGGCGTCGATCGACTTCAGCGCGCTGTCCAGATCGGGAACGCAGACTGTCTGGATCCCCCCCTCGCTTTCGAGGAACAGGTTCAGTGTGTCACGCAAAAGGTCGTGATCGTCGGCAATCAGGATTTTCATACGTCTTATGGCCTGCCATCTGCTGTTGTCGCGTGCCGACGAGCGGTGAATTCAACCGAGGATAACGGTAACAGGCCTCGTCTAACAAGACGGATTGCCCCGAGAGCCTATCCGACTGGCTACTCGCGCGGCCATCGGGATCGGCAGGGCATCCCCGATCGGGCCGGGGCGGATCGATCCGGACAGGGGCCTCGCCGACCGCCCCGCGAACCTGTCCGTCCGACATGTTGAGCGCGGGGCAGGGCGGGCGCAATCGTCGGGGCGATCAACGCTTTATCGGAGCCCGCCATGACCCTGACGCTGCCAATCTCCCGGTTCGACGCCCGTCCGGTCCCCCGTCGCGAGACGGTTCGGACGTTACCGCTGCTGGGCCTTGATGTGGTCGATGCGGGAACGGAGCCGACGGTTAACTGGCTGCTAGACGGAACGCGACGTCGGGTTGCCTTTCTCAACGCGCATTGTGCGAATGTCATGGCGCGCGACCCGGATTACGCCCAGGCCATGCGCTCGGCGGATGCGGTTCTGCCCGATGGGATCGGCGTTGAATTGGCCGCCCGCATGACCGGCAAGCGCCTGACCGAGAACCTGAACGGCACCGATCTGACACCCAGGCTGTTGCGCGGCGCTGCCGCACGCGGGCAGTCGGTTTTCCTGTTCGGCGCGGGCGAGGGCGTAGCGGCTAAAGCCGCCGCGCGGTTGCGCCGGGACATCCCCGGGCTTGCCGTGGCCGGCACATTGGACGGGTTCGAGGACGCGCGGGACGACGAAGACGTGATTGCGCGGATCAACGCCTCGGGTGCGGATATCCTGTTGGTGGCGATGGGGGTCCCTAAACAGGACCTCTGGCTGGCCCGGAATGCGGGGCGGTTGCAGCCGACCCTGTGTCTTGGTGTCGGCGCGCTGTTCGACTTCCTGGCGGGCCGCGTGCGGCGTGCGCCAGCGCCGGTGCGTCGTGCACGGCTGGAATGGGCCTGGCGCCTTGCGTTGGAGCCGCGCCGCATGGCGCGCCGCTATCTTCTCGGCAATGCGACCTTCATGGCGCGCGCGGCGCGGCAGGCGCTGGATTCCCTGCCGTTGGATGCGCTTGCCCGGCGGGGGTTGGATGTGGCTGTCTCGGCCGGGGCGTTGACCGTTCTTGCGCCGGTGCTGGCGGTGGTTGCCGCGGCGATTAAGCTGGACAGCCGCGGCCCCGTCCTGTTCAGCCAGACCCGCGTTGGCAAGGATGGTACCCCGTTCCGCGTGCTGAAGTTCCGCACCATGCATGTCGATGCCGAGGCCCGTCGGGCTGCGCTGCTGGCACAATCCGACCGCAAGGGTGTGTGCTTCAAGTCGCGCCACGACCCTCGTGTGACCCGCGTAGGGCGCCTGCTGCGCCGGTTCTCGATCGACGAGGTGCCGCAGATCCTCAACATCCTGCGCGGCGAGATGGCCGTGGTCGGCCCGCGCCCTGCGCTGCCCGAGGAAGTCTCGGCCTATCCGGCGCGGGCGATGGGGCGGCTCGCTGTACGGCCCGGCCTGACCGGCGTCTGGCAGGTCTCGGGGCGGGCCGATATCGGGTTCGACAAGATGATCGACATGGACTTGGCCTACACGCGGTCGGCAAGCGTCCTGCTGGATATCGCCCTGATCGCGCTGACATTTCGGGCCGTCCTGACCGGCCGTGGCGCGTACTGAGACCCGCCGGGGACTATCCGATCGGATAGGGGGCTCTATTCCCCTGCGTGGATGGTGCTTGGTCGGCGGCATGGTATGTATCGGTGTACAGTCACATTAGCCAAGGCGGACCCATGACCACCCGCAGCATTGCATATCGCGCCAGCGCGATCGCCATTACCTCGATGTTTCTTGCCACCGCAGCCACATCGGCAGATCTGGCGGACCCGACCGGGGACGTCATCCTGACCGTGGATGGCGATATTTCCGTAACCAACGCGGACGGCAAGGCGATGTTCGACCTGGATATGCTGAAGGCGATGGAGACCCGCACCTTCGTGACCGAGACGATATGGACAGAGGGTGCGCTGACCTTCGAAGGGATCGGTCTCGATACGCTTCTGGCCACGCTGGGCGTCGAGGGCGGGACACTGACCGCGACGGCGATCAACGATTACGCGGTCGAGATCCCTGTCAGCGATGCCGTTCCCGGCGGCCCGATCCTCGCGTTCCACGTGGACGGCGAGACGATGTCGGTACGGGAGAAGGGGCCGTTGTGGGTGGTTTACCCGTTCGACGACAACACGGAATACATGACCGAGCAGATTTATTCGCGCAGTATTTGGCAGTTGGACCGGATCACCGTTTCAGAGTGACCGGACGGCCCCGGACCGGGGCCGCGATCTTGGGGCGAGAGGTAGCGGTAGCGTGGTTCACGCGCACTCACTAGGCGGCCGGTTGGGATACTGGCTGAGAGCGACGGCGATCGGCGCAAGTATCGGCTTGTGTGTGGTTGCCATCGGCACGCTGGCGCTGGAAGCCGTGGACCAGCTGGACAACCTTCGGACCGCGAATTCCGACAATGTGAACTGGACGTTGTCGCAGCTCGAGGTCGAGTTCCTTCAGTTCGAGATCGCGGTGCACAAGGCCGGCCAGGAAGCGGCGCAGGATACGGTGTTGAGCGATGTGCGGCGCCGGTTCGACGTGTTCTACAGTCGGCTGAGCACGGTCGCCAGCGGTGCAGCATACGTGGATCTGCGCCAGCAGGAGGCGTTTGCCGAACCCCTGGCGCGCATCCGCGATTTCCTGGACCGGACGGTTCCGCTGATCGACGGGCCGCCCGAACGGCTTGAAGCGGCGTTGCCCGCGCTGAATACCGAGGCCGAGATCATCCACGCGGCGCTGCGCTCCATGGCGCTGAGCGGGCTGGAGCAGTTCGCGCGCGTCTCGGATCAGAGCCGCGAGAGCATCGCCGCGACCCTTTTGCACCTGGCGCTGCTAACGTCCGGCCTTGTGTTGGCGCTGACGCTTCTTCTGCTTCTTCTGCTGCGGATGACCCGGATCAGCGACAGGCAGGCGCAAGCGCAGCGCATTACCGCGTCTCGGTTGGAGACGATAATTTCCACTTCGCTGGATGCGGTCGTCGTCGTCGACCATGGCGGCGTCATCCGCGAGTTCAACGGCGCCGCCGAGCGGGTTTTCGGCTATACCCGTGATGAGGCGATGGGCCACGAAATCGCCCACCTGATCATTCCCGATAAATACCGGGCGGCGCACCGCGCCGGCATGAAGCGCCACCTGGAGACCGGCGAACGCCGTGTGATCGGTGCCGGCCGGCTGGAACTGGAGGCCCTGCGCAAGTCCGGCGAGATCTTTCCAGTCGAGCTTTCCGTCGATGCGGCGGACGACGGCGACGGAGAGATGTTCGTCGCCTACATGCGCGATATCACCGACCGGCGACGCGCCGAGGCCGAGCTGGTCGAGGCGCGCGACAAGGCATTGATGGGCGAGAAGGCCAAGGCTGAATTTCTGGCGGTCATGAGCCACGAGATGCGAACG
>JBFHFG010000273.1:0-5044 GCA_041583815.1 Halovulum sp. | reverse complement strand
GGACAGGTCGATCACTAGCGGTGCCTCGTCCGCGCCTCGCGGCGCTGCAAAGGCAATCGGGTTGGTCCCGAACAGCGGCGCCGAGCCGCCCCAGGGCGCCATGGCCTTGGGGGCATTGCCGACCATCAGCGCGGCAAGGCCATTCTCGGCCAACCGCTCGACATGCGCGCCCAACTGCCCGCAATGATGCGAGCGGCGGATCGCGGCCCCGGCAATGCCGGTTTCGGGCGTGAGGCGCGCCAGTTCGCTGATCGCGAGGTCGATGGCGGGGAAGGCAAAGCCGTTCCGCGCGTCGATCTCGAGCAGCGCGGCGGCGCTGTGCTTGATTGCCGGGTCGGTCATGCCGTCGACCTTGCCCGCGCGGGCCTGTGCCGAATAGGACGATACCCGGCTGAAGCCGTGGCCGCCCTGGCCGTCGACCTCGGCCGCGACAAGCGCACGGGCGACGGTGTCGGCATTGGCATCCGAGACGTTGTTCGCCCGCAGTGCGCGGGCGACAAGGGCTTCGGCTTCGGCAATAGGCAGGCGTTTCGCGTCAGCCATTCGACAGCTCCCGTTTGACGTTCTCGACCGTGACCGACGATACGCGGACATTCCCCTCGTTCGTAACCCCGGCAATGTGCGGTGTCAGGATCAGGTTCGGCGCGCCCTCGAACAGCTTGCCCGCCTCGGCGGTGAGCGGTTCGGTGTTGAACACGTCCAGTGCGGCGCCACCCAGGGCACCGGATTTCAGCGCCGCGACCAGCGCCGCCTCGTCCACAATGCCACCACGTGCGGTGTTGATCAGCACCGCACCGGGGCGCATCTGCGCGATGGCGTCGGCGTCGATCATGTTGCGGGTCTCGTCGGTCAGCGGCACGTGCAGCGACAGGACGTCGGCGCGCGCCAGCAGATCGGCGGGGGTTTCGCAGCGCTCGACACCGGCCCAGGCCGGGTCGTCGGCAGGCAGGTAAGGGTCCATAGCTGCGACGCTCATGCCAAGCGCGCGGGCGCGTTCGGCCACGGCTCGGGCGATGCCGCCGTAACCCCAAAGGCCCATGCAGCGGCCCGAAGCCTCGTTGCCGATCAGCGCATTTCGCGGCCATGCGCCGGCGATCATCGCCGCGTTCGAGGCATAGGCCCCGCGCAGCAGCGACAGCGTGGCAGAGATGACGTATTCGGCGACCGACAGCGTGTTCGCGCCGGTTGCCGGGTGGACCACGACGTTGCGCGCCTTGCAGGCGTCCAGGTCGATATTGTCCAGGCCCACGCCCAGGCGACCGACGACGCGCAGGTCGGGCGCGGCCTCCAGCAGTTCCGTGTTCACCTGGGTGCGGTTGCGCACGATCAGCGCATCCGCGTCGGCGACCGCTTCCAGCAGGGCGGGGCGATCATCGACAAGACCGGGTGCGTATTGCACCCGGTCCCCGGCGCCGAATTCCTCCAGCGCCGTCTCGTCCATGAATTCCGAGATGACGATCTTCATCGATCAGGCGGACCGATACAGCTTCGTCATCGAGAACTCGCGATGGCCCAGTGCCTCGGCGGCGGTGTTACGGCCGTTGGCGGTGCGGATGATCATCTCGATCAGCGAGTCGCCTGCCTGATCGATGGTCATCTCGCGGGTCAGAACGCCGGTCACGTCCACGTCGATATGCTCGGACATGGTACGCAGCGTGCGCGGGTTGCCCGAGATCTTGATCACGGGAACGATCGGGTTGCCGACCACGTTGCCCTGGCCCGTCGGGAAGGTGTGGATCACGTATCCGGCAGCCGCCATCAGCGTGACGCACTCGGCCGCGGCGGACGAACTGTCCATGAAGTACAGGCCCGGACCCTTTTCGGGGGCTTCGGCAGGGCCCATCGCGTCGATGTAAGTCGAGGTCTTGCCGATCTTTTCCAGGTTGCCCAGCGCCTTTTCCTCGATGGTGGTCAGGCCACCCAGGATGTTGCCCTTGGTCGGCTGGCTGTCGGACAGGTCGTTGGTCTTGAACGCCTCGATTACGTCGTCCTGATAGGCCTGCCAGATCTGCTTGAACTTGGCAGCGGCCTCGGGCGTTGCGGCGCGCTTCTCGCAGATATGCTCGGCCCCGGTGATTTCCGAGGTTTCGCCGAAGCAGCCATAGATGCCGTGCGGCAGCAGTTTGTCGTACATGTTGCCGACAGTCGGGCACGAGCTGAGACCGGTGGTCGTGTCGCTCTCGCCGCATTTGGTCGAGATCCACAGGTCCGAAACCGGGCACTCTTCTTTCTGCAGCTCGGTCGCCCAGTGGACGTATTCCTTCGCCTTCCAGCTGGCCTGCCGGATGGTTTCAAGGTCACCCTTCTGCTCGATCGAGAAACCGGTGACCGGCTTGCCCGTCTTGGCGATGCCGTCGACGATGATCTGGGTCCACTCCGGCTCAATGCCGATCACGACCACGGCGGCGACGTTCGGGTTCGCGCCGGTGCCGATGATGGTGCGGAAGTGCAGGTCCAGGTCTTCGCCGAACTGCAGGCGGCCATAGGCGTGCGGGATGGCCAGCGTGCCCTTGACGTTATTCGACACCGCCTCGCAGGCAGCGTTCGAGATGTCGTCGACCGGCAGGATCAGGACGTGGTTGCGGACACCGACGCGGCCGTTCTCGCGGCGCCAGGCGTTGACGGTTGCAGAGCTGAAATCAAGAGCCATCGTTCTTACCACCGCTTCGTTTTGCAATTGTGAGTGTGCACGTGGCCGCCCTTTTCGGCGGAACCGATCATGCGGCCGATGTCCTCGCCATACTTGATGACGGTGTCACCTTCGGACAGGTCTTTCAGCGCGACCTTGTGGCCGATCGGGATGTCGGCTTTCGCGGTCAGTTTGAAATCCGAGTTGTCGGCCGTGACGACGCACAGCATCTCGGTGCCGGCTTTCAGATCTTCGACGACGACAACGCCCACGTTGTCCTCGTGGTCGTGGACCAGAAGTTGTGGAATGGCCAAGGCGGTCTCCTCCGTTTCGTGCAATGGTTGGCGATTGGCTATCATGTAACCTAAGTCTTATACAAGTGATTTTGTATAAGACTTGTCCGGCAGGCGTTTCGCGTGCTAAGAGCTTGAAAAACGAGGGAGCCCGATGGAACGGCCACTCTACCGTGTCGTGATCGACACCATCGTCGACCGAATCGCCTCGGGCGAACTGCCGCCGGGCGCAATGCTGCCCAGCGAAACGCAGCTTGGCGCCGACCTTGGCGTCAGCCAGGGCACCGCACGCAAGGCGTTGATCGAGTTGGAGAATCGCCAGCTTGTTCAGCGCATACAGGGGCGCGGCACCTTCGTGACCGTGCGCACGCCCGAAACGTCGTTGTTCAACTTCTTCAGGCTGCGAAACCCCGACGGCACCCAGGTTCGCCCCGAACTGGTCGAGGAACACGTCGCTCGCCGCCCCGCCACCCCCGAAGAGGCCGCGGCGCTGTTCGACAGTCCCGATGAGGTAGTGGAGGTCGAGCGCGTCCGCACATTGGGCGGCCGCCGCGTCGCACACGAGGTTTCGGTCGTCCCGGCCCGTATGTTCCCCGGCCTTTTCGAACGCGCGCCGCTGCCGAACACGCTCTACGTGCTGTACCAGCAAGCCTATCACATCATCATCACGCGGGCCGAGGAGTCCCTGCGCGCCACATTGGCCGACGAAACGATCGCCAAGGCGCTGGACATCGCCCCCGGCACCCCGGTCCTCCGCGTGGAGCGCCAGGCCATCGACGTCCTGGACCGCTGCGTGGAACTGCGCCGCTCACACTGCGTGACAGAAGATCAGGTTTATGCGGTGTCGTTGTCGTAAGCGGTGTACCGGAACCACTTCCGAAAGCGTTTTCACCAAGCGAAAGTCTGACTCAGCTGCAGCAGGTCTCGCCCTGCTGAATAGGGGGACAGGCGACCGTGCCGTATGAACAGAACACGCAGCAATCCCCCGGTTTGGGTTTGAGCACCGTTTCGCAGGATGTGCACGAGTAGAACCACTGACACGCGTCGGTCGGCATGGTTTCCTCCGCCGAGTGTCCGCAGGCCGGGCATGTAATGGTCGATCGGTGAATTACTTCGTTCTGCGGCTTCGCCATACTGCGTACCCCGTTAGCATAAGGAACCCGGCAAGGACCGAGAATAACACCTCATCCCGGTAGACATAGCCGAGTGCGCCACCGATCCCGAGCAGCGAGAACAGCCACGGAAGCAATGGGGTTACGCAGCAGAGCGCCGCCAACGCGGTTCCCCCCAGGCCCAGCGTGAGAAACTTGTCCCGCATCCCATTCACCTCGACAAGGCGGGGCGACCCACCGACTACGCCACTATGCATACTGGAGGGCGTGCGCGATCAAGTGACGATTGATCACGGGGACGCGACCGCAGGTTCAGATCAGCCGATCCGTGGGTGTTGCGTGGCTGCCAGCAAACGCAATGGGCCGCCGCTTAGCGAAGCGGCCCATGTTTCATGACCAGTGCGCCTCACATCCCGGCGACGGCCAAGTACTTGATTTCGACATACTCGTCGATGCCGTACTTGGAGCCCTCACGGCCCAGGCCCGACTGTTTGACTCCGCCGAAGGGGGCGGTCTCCGAGGCGATCAGACCGGTGTTGATGCCGACCATGCCCGACTCCAGCGCCTCGGCCACGCGGAAGGTGCGGGCAAGGTCACGGGTGTAGAAATACGCCGCCAGACCGAACTCGGTGTCGTTGGCCATGGCGATCACTTCAGCCTCTTCGCGGAAGGAAATCACCGGGGCCAGCGGGGCGAAGGTTTCCTCGTGCGCGACCTTCATCTGCTGGGTCACACCCGAAATCACAGTGGGCTTGAACCAGGTGCCGCCCAGTTCCGAGCGCTCGCCGCCGGTATGCAGCGTCGCGCCATTGTCCAGTGCGTCCTTCAGATGCTCTTCCATCTTGGCGACTGCGGCGTCGTCGATCAGCGGGCCCTGCTGGGTGCCCTCTTCCTCGCCCCGGCCCAGTTTCAGCTGCGCGGCCTGCTCTGCCAGTTTCCTGGTGAACGCCTCGACCACATCCTCGTGCACGTAGATGCGGTTGGCGCAGACGCAAGTCTGGCCCGAGTTG
>JBFHFG010000272.1:0-5050 GCA_041583815.1 Halovulum sp. | reverse complement strand
TGCGCAGGTCTTCGGGCATGGACATGAACTTCTCGTTGTTCATGAACCACAGCGCCCCCATGTAGGCGTGTCCGTCCAGCGTCAGGTACTGAAGGCCCGCGTCCGGAAACTTCATGCCCATGATGTCGGTGATGCCGTTCTTGGACCCCTCGACCACGCCGGTCTGGAAGCTGGTGAACAGCTCGGGCCAAGGGATCGGGGTCGGGCTCGCACCCAGTGCCTTCACCAGTTCCTGCGGCAGGTCCGCGACCACGGTGCGGATCTTGAGCCCGGCCAGATCCTCGGGCGTCTGCACCCGGCGCTTGGTGTTGGCGAAGTTGCGCCAGCCGCCGGTGTTGCCGACGGTCATCAGACGGATCGCACCGCCCGAAACGTCCTGCACCATCTGTTGCATCGTGGTGACCAGCGGCGAGCCGTTGGCCAGCACCGCTTCGGCCACGCGATCGTTGGCCATCAGGTACGGCAGGTCCAGCACCTGAACGAACGGGAAAATCCCCGACGTCCCGCCCGAGGTCGAGATGTAGACGTCGATCGACCCGTCTGCGACGCCCTGCATGCACTCCTGCCCGGTCGAGCAGAGTTGCGTACCGATGAAGCTTTCGACAGCGATGGCGCCGTTCGATGCGGCCTCGACGTATTGCTTGAAGACGTTCAGGCCATCGGCGTCCTCGTCATTCTCGTTCGAGTTGGCAGTGGCGCGGATGGTGAAGTCCTGCGCCTGCGCAACGCCGCCGGCCAGCAGCGTGGCGACCAGGAACGACCCGGCCAGTTTCTTCAGTTGCATCTTCTTCCTCCTGTCAGATGGTTGGTTTTCGGCTTCTGTCGGCCCTACTGGATGAACCCGGTCAGCCGGGGAACGGTCAGCGAAATCGCCGGGATGTAGGTGATCAGGAAGATCACCAGCACCTCGACGGCCAGGAAGGGCAGGATCGCTTTCGAGATCGACTCGACCCGTTCGCCCGACACGCCGGACGCGACGAACAGCACCAGCCCCATCGGCGGCGTTGCAAGGCCGACGGTCAGGTTGACGCTCATAATGATGGCGAAGTGCACCGGGTGCACCCCGATGTCGGTGAAGATCGGCCCCAGGATCGGGCCGAGGATGATGATCGCCGGGCCCGCGTCCAGGAACATGCCGACCACGAATAGCAGGATGTTGATCAGGAACAGCAGCGTCAGCGGGTTGTCGCTGAGCGAAAGGATGAAGGCAGCCAGCGACTCGGGCGCGTGCGACAGCGCGACAACCGTCTTGAAGGCGACCGCTGCCCCGACCAGCAGCAGGACGGTGGAAGAGCCCAGCGCGGATTTCATGAAGATGGCAGGCAGGTCGCGCAGCTTCATCGAGCGTAGTATGAAGAACGAGATCAGGATCGCGTAGGCGACCGCCACCACAGACGCCTCGGTCGGGGTGAAGACACCGACAAGGATACCGCCAAGAATGATGATCGGGGTCTGCAGCGGCACCACCGCGCGTTTCCAGACCACGCGGACATCCTCGGACATGCGGGTACGCATGAAGCGGAAGAAGCCTTCGGTGATTGCCGCCATAACCACCAGGACCGGGATCACGGGCGTCTCCTCGATCCCCATGGCCGAGGCGGTCAGCACGTGTGCGCCCCACAGCAGACCGATGAAGTTGATGCGCGCGAGGATACGGGCGATCAGGTTCTCGACCGGACTTACCGTCTGCCCCCTGTTCACGATCCGCTCGGCCTTGGGCAGGTCGTAGCGATCGGCCATCAGCCGGACCATCGCCATCAGGCCCAGCCCCACCATGACCCCCGGAACGATCCCCGCCAGGAACAGGGCGGCCACGCTTTCGCCCATGACATAGGCATAGATGATCATGATCCCTGAAGGCGGGATGATCGGTCCGATCACGCTGGAGGCTGCGGTAACAGCGGCAGCGAAGCGGCGGGAATAGCCGTTCTTCTCCATCGCCGGGATGAGGGTCGAACCGAGCGCCGAGGTATCGGCCACTGCCGACCCCGACAGCCCCGCAAACAGGATCGACGACAGGATGTTCACATGCGCCAGCCCGCCGCGCAGATGACCCATGACCGCCTGGCTGAACTCGACCAGGCGCAGGGTGATACCACCGCGGTTCATCAGTTCGCCAGCCAGCATGAAGAAGGGCAACGCCATCAACGGAAAGCTGTCCATGCCGGTATAGACGTTGCGATAGAGCGTCGCGAGGTTGCGTTCCTGCCCGTCGAGAACAAGCAGGATGCCCGGCGCGGCAAGCAGGCCGAAGAACACCGGCATGCCGATCATCAGAAAGACAAGGAACGCAGGAAGGAACCAGAGCAGCATCAGTCCGCCCCCGCCAGCATGGCCGATTCCGGGACAGCGGCAATCGTGCTGTTCGGGTCGATCAGGCGGATCAACGAACGTAGCACAAGTTCGACGTTCACTGCGGTCATCAGGATCATGCACACCAGAAGCGAGGCCATCATCCACGCGCGACGGACCACCAGATCCTCGCCGCCGACAAGCGACAACGGAAGTTTCAGCGAGGCGGTGGCGAACCGGCCACCGAACCCGAACACGTCGGACCACCCGAGTTGGATCGCGACCACAAGGACCATCATTGCGACCGAAAGCAGCGCCAGGTTCAGTGTCGCGGCCAGCCGCGCGGGCAGTGCCTGAGGCAACATGTCGATGGCGACGAAGCCGCCCCAGCGATACGCCGAAGGCGCAATCAACCCGGTCATCCAGAGCATAAAAAAGCGGGCCAGCTCCTCGGACCAGGCCAGCGCGTCACCCAAAACGTACCGGAAGAAGATTTGCGCCAGGATCACGATGACCATGATTGCCAGCGCGATCCACGCAAGCTGGCGCCCCACCGTCAATACAGCGGCGTTCACCGCCGAAAGGAGGCGCACCAGCGCTTGAAGCAGGATCAAATTATTCCCTCCCACAGGATCGGCCAGGTCTTTCGCCTTGATTGCCGAATAGTTTCGGATGCTGATCGAAACGAATTTACCTGTCAAGCGCTCCGGTTCATTGCCCGCGCGGGTTCGGCGCCGCCAACCTCGACCACGTTCACCCCAGCCCGGTCGCACAGGGCGCGCATTCCCGCCGGGCACTTGTCTGTGAACAGCGCCCAGGCATCTGTGATGTTTCCAAGGCGCACCGGTGCGGTCGCGTCGAACTTCCCGGAATCCGCAAGCACTGCGACGTGCGAGGCATTGCGGATCATCGCCCGCACGACCATCGCCTCGTCCAGGTCGAAATCCAGAAGTGCGCCCTCGCGACCAATGGCGGCGGCACCGATCAGTGCAAAGTCGGCACGGAACTGCTCAAGAAACGCGACGGCGGTCGCGCCGACGACCGCACCGTCGGCGGCCCGCACCTCGCCCCCTGCGATCATCGTCGTGATTCCACCTATTCTTCTGATAATGTTCGCAATATTCACGTTGTCCGCAATCACGGTCAGGCCCGAACCGGGCCGTATGGCGCGCACTGCGGCCTCGGTCGTGGTGCCGGCGTTGACGAAAACGGTCGACCCGTTCGGGATTTTCTCGATCGCGCTGCGGCCGATGGCGCGCTTTTGCGGGGCGGCAATGGCACGGCGCACGTCATAGTCGATGTACTCGCGCCCGGCCCGCGGCACGGCACCACCGTGGAAACGCGTAACCTCGCCTGCCGCCTCGAGTTCGCGCAAATCCTTGCGGATGGTCTGGACCGATGTCCCCAGAACCCGTGCCATATCCTCGGCGCGGACACGGCCATGCTGCCGGATCATCGCGAGTATGGTATCCTTGCGGTTCGCCACTGGCGCCGCCCTCCCTGATAGTTTTTTTGGCGAGTGTCGGGCACTTTCGTTTTTCTGTCAAAACGAAAGTATGCACCCGGAATGAAGGAGCTTGCACTGCGAATGGCTTTGTGATGTTTCCTATCGGAAACTTATGCCACCATAGGCGCGGGAATCGAAAGGGCCAAGATGACCGACCGTACACCGCTTCATGCGCTTCACCTGGAACTGGGCGCCAAGATGGTCGAGTTCGCCGGCTGGGAGATGCCTGTCAGCTATCCTCTCGGAGTAATGGGCGAACACGCCGCCGCACGCGAGAAGGCGGCGCTGTTCGACGTCAGCCACATGTGCCAGGCGGAACTGCGCGGTGACGGTGCCGTCGCGGCGCTGGAAGCGCTGGTTCCCGCCTCGATCGCGACGCTGAAACCGGGCAAGGCGCGCTACACGTTCTTTACGGACGAGACCGGCGGCATCCTGGACGACCTGATCGTGTCGAACGCGGACGATCACCTATACTTGGTGTTGAACGCCGCGCGGCGCGACCACGACCTTGGCCACATGCGCGCGCATTTGCCCGGTGGTGTCGAGTTGACCGAGCGCACCGACCTGGCACTGATCGCCCTGCAGGGCCCGAAGGCGGTGAACGTGCTGTCGCCCATCGTCCCCGGTGCAGCAGATCTGACATTCATGGAAACCATGACCGCCGAGATAGACGGCACACCGGTCCGCGTCTCGCGCCTCGGCTATACCGGCGAAGACGGTTTTGAAATCTCGATCCCGGCCGGCGCCGCCGACGGCTTTGCTCGCCGCCTTCTGGAGCACGAGGACGTCGAAGCGGCCGGTCTTGGCGCCCGCGACAGCCTTCGGCTTGAGGCGGGGCTTTGCCTTTACGGGAACGATATCGACACCACGACCTCGCCCATCGAGGCAGGGCTGGGCTGGGCGATCCAGAAACGCCGCCGCGAGGAAGGCGGCTTCCCCGGCGCGGATCGTATCCTGAGGGAACATGCCGAGGGCGCACCGCGCAAACTGGTCGGCCTGCGCCCCGAGGGCCGCGCACCTGCCCGCGCGGGTACCGTGATCGCCACTTCGGACGGACGCGAAATCGGACAGGTGACGAGCGGCGGATTCGGCCCCACAGTGCAGGCACCAGTCTCGATGGGTTATGTCGAGTCGGAATACGCGGCCGAAGGGACCGAACTGGCGTTGATGATCCGGGGCAAGGCGCACCCGGCGCGCGTCACCGCCCTGCCCTTCGTCCCGCACAACTACAAACGCTGAGAAGGAACCGCG
>JBFHFG010000271.1:0-5063 GCA_041583815.1 Halovulum sp. | reverse complement strand
GCGGTGGCCGCGCTGATCGTGCCGAGACTGCTGAAACGGGCCGCGGCGCGCAGCATCATGGCCGGCGGCGCCTATCTTTTCGCGGCGCTCGGGCTGCTACTGCTCGCGCCGTTGCCACTTCCCGCGCTGATGCTGCTCTGGGCTGGCTTCGGTGCAGCCTCATCCATGGTGCTGACGCCCGGCGGGCTGGTGCTGGTGCGCTCTGCCGCCAGCGAGGATCGCCCGGCGATCTTCGCGGCGCAGTTCTCGCTGTCGCACGCAGGCTGGCTGGTGGCCTATCCGCTGGCAGGCTGGCTTGGCGCGGCGATGGAACCCGGCACGGCAATGGCGGTGCTCAGCCTGCTTTCGGCGACGGTGACGACGCTCGCGCTGCGCGCCTGGCCTGCTGACGACCCGGCGGAACAGCCGCACACACATCCCGACCTTCCCCCCGACCACCCGCACCTGCGGGCTCACCCGACGACCGACGGCGCGCGGCGGCATGTGCATGCCTTCGTGATCGACGATCTGCACCGGGTCTGGCCGGGCCGCGCCTCGGCGCAGGACGCCTGAGCCCCCACGACGCATGAAAAGGACCACCAGGACGCCATGACCGACAGCACCTCTCCCTTGATCGACGGCCAGGGCCTTCCGGCGCTGGAAGCCCGCCTGCACGAGGACCTCAAGTTCCTCTGCTATCCCGGCAAGGAGTGGGTGCCCGCCCGCGAGGTGGACGGCCAGCAGGTCGAGGATGTGGTCATCATCGGCGGCGGCATGTGCGGCCTCGTGGCGTGGCTGGGCCTGCGCACCGGCGGCCTGCACCGGGTCCGGGTGCTGGACCGCTCGCCCGCCGGGCGTGAAGGCCCGTGGCTGAACTATGCCCGGATGGAGACGCTGCGCTCGCCCAAGCAGCTGACCGGCCCCGCCTTCGGCCTTGGCCCGCTGACCTTCCAGGCGTGGTATCGCGCCCAGTTCGGCACCGAGGCGTGGGAAAAGCTGGACAAGATCCCCCGCCCGATGTGGATGGACTACTTGCGCTGGTACCGGCAGGCGCTGGACGTGCCGGTCGAGAACGGTGTCTCGGTCGACCGGGTGGAGCCGCAGGGCGACCTGCTGCGCCTGACGGTCTCGGGTGCGGCGCAGGGCACTATCCTGACCCGCAAGCTGGTGATGGCGACGGGCCGCGACGGCACCGGTCGCCCGAACATCCCCGGCTTCGTGCAGGGCCTGCCCCGGCACCTCTGGGCGCACAGCTCGGACGATATCGACTTCGACGGGCTGAAGGGCCGCAAGGTCGCGGTGATCGGCGTCGGCGCCTCTGCCGTGGACAATGCCGCCGAGGCGCTGGAGCATGGCGCGGCCGAGGTGCGCCACCTGATCCGCCGCCCCGAGATGCCGACGATCAACAAGATGATGGGCATCGGCAGCTTCGGCTTCACCAGCGGCTACGCCGACCTGTCCGACGAATGGCGCTGGCGCTTCATGCACTACAGCTTCGCCACCCAGACCCCGCCGCCGCACGGCTCCACCCTGCGGGTCAGCCGTCATCCGAACGCGCATTTCCACTTCGGCAAGGCAACCACCCGCGTGACCGAGGAAGGCACCGGCGTCCGCATCCACTTCGCCGACGGCACCAGCTATCTTGCCGATTTCCTGATCCTCGGCACCGGCTTCGTCACCGACCCCAAGCAGCGAGTCGAATTCGGCGAGGCGGCCGAGATGATCCAGCTCTGGCAGGATGTCTACACGCCCCCCGCGGACGAGGCCGACGCCGACCTGGGCCGGTTCCCCTATTTGAACCCCGACTTCACCTTCCGCGAGAAGGTGCCGGGCCAGGCCCCGTGGCTGGGCAATGTCTATTGCTTCAACTACGGCGCGACGGCCAGCCTGGGCAAGGTCAGCGGAGACATTCCGGGCGTGTCCGACGGCGCGGCATGGCTGTCGCGCGAGATCGCGGCCAAGCTCTATGCCGAGGACGTCGAACAGCACTGGCAGGGGATGCAGGATTATGCGACCCCCGAGCTGACCGGAGAAGAATGGACGCCGACGGACCTGCCGTCGGAAGACGACAAGAAAGGCAAGGTGGCGTGAGCGACATCTGGACCACAACCGCCGTCGATGCAGGCGGCGCAACAGAAGGCGGCCCCGCCTCGGGCGCGGTAAGCCTGCGGGCGAACGTGATGGAGATGACCCAGACCGCCGAGGACGCGGTGCTGGCACCGGCCGATACCGGCGCATGGTCGCATGACCTGCGCGCCGCGCTGGCGGTCCGCATCGCCCGGCTGAACGCTGCGGAAGACGTTGCCGACCGTTATGCCTCCCGGATGCAGGCCGACGACTACGCCGCCCTCACGGACCCCTCCGAAACCGGCGAAGCGCTCGGCCTGTCCCATGTCGTCACCTTCATGGACAAGGTCGCCGCCAAGCCCCGCGACATCGCGGCCGAGGATATTGCAACCCTGCAAGCGGCTGGTGTGGCCGACGCCGACATCGTGCGCCTGTGCGAACTGAACGCCTTCCTCGCCTACCAGCTGCGGCTGATCGCCGGGCTGAAACTGATGACGGGAGCAGCGTGATGGCGAAAATCGTGCACAAGTTCACCCGCAACGTGCCGCATTGGCAGCCCCGCGTGACCCCCGTGAACCTCGAAGAGGCGACCGAAGCGCAGCTCGAGGCACTTCAGGTCACGCCGTCGAATACCAAGGTTTCCGACTACGTCCTGACGCTGGCCCATGACGTCGAGTCGCTGAAGGTGCGCTCGCCGCTGTTCAACGCGATCATGTACGACAAGGGCGGGCTGGGCCGCGCCGGGCGCGAGATCGGCGCGCTGGCCGCCTCGATGGTCAACCGCTGCATCTATTGCGCCGCCGTCCACGCCGCCCGCCACGCGCAGCTGGAAAAAAGCACCGAGCTGACCGACAAGCTGTTCGAAAAGGGCGCCGACGCCGACCTCGACCCGCGCGACCGGGCGATCTTCGACTTCGCACGCAAACTGTCCGATTGCCCCTCGCAGGCGGATGCGGACGACATGCAGGCGTTGCGCGATGCCGGGCTGAACGAGGACGAGATCCTCGACCTGATCCTGTCCGCTTCGCTGTTCGGCTGGGCCAACCGGCTGATGCACGTCCTGGGCGATCCCGTCAGAACCGAGGTGGACGCATGAGCACCGCACAGATCCGCGTCGGCATCGCCGGCGCAGGCTCCATCGCCATGGCCAGCGCCGTGCTGGTCGAACGCAGCGGCCACAAGGCAACGCTCTGGTCGCCCTCGGGCACGGGCACGGCCGAGCTTGGCGGCGAGGGCGCGCTGGAAGCCACCGGCGCGGTCGAAGGCCGCTTCTCGCCCGCCGTCGCTGGCAGCGCGCAGTCGTTGGCCGAAGGTGCGGACGTGATCCTGATCGCCCTGCCCGGCTATGGCCACAAGACGGTGATGGAGGCGCTTGCCCCGCACCTGCGCGAGGGTCAGCAGGTCGTCATCTCGTCCCATGCCTCGTTCGGCGCGCTCTATCTGGGCAAGCTGCTGGCGGATCGCGGCCTGACGCTGCCGATCACCGCCTGGGGCACCACCGCGGCCACCGGGCGGCGGCAGTCGGGCACCCACGTCAAGGTCAACACCGTGCGCGCCCGCGTCGACATGTGCACCGTGCCCGTGGACCGGCAGGACGAGGCGCTTGCCACCTGTACCGCGCTGTTCGGCGAGGTCTTCGTGCCCCGCGACGGGCTGCTGGCGATCACCCTGTCGAACCTCAACCCGCAGAACCACATGGGCATCGCACTGGGCAACATGACCCGGATGGAACGCGGCGAGGACTGGAGCCAGGGCCAGAACGTCACCCCCAATGTCGGGCGCCTGCTGGAACGGCTCGACGAGGAACGGCTGGCGATCGCATCCGCGCTGGGGCTCGAGGTGAAAACCATCTTCGAGCATTTCCACCAGTCCTTCCACGTGCCCGTCGCCTCGATCTCGGACATGAACCAGCAGATGCATGTCGAGGGCAACGGCGGCACCGGCCCGGCCACCGCCGACAGCCGCTACGTGACCGAGGATGTGCCATATGGCCTGTGCCAGACGGTCGTGCTGGGTGAACTGGCGGGCCGGCCGGCGGTCTTGCATCAGGCGGGCGTCGATATCTTCTCGGCCATGTACGGGCGCGACTTCGCCGCCGAGAATACCCTTCTCGAAGCGCTGAACCTGGGCGACTATACGCTACAGGATCTCGCGCAAGCGGCCCGCACCGGCAAACTGCCGGAAAGGGCCGCCGCATGAATCGGCAGTATCGGGCCTGCAGAGCCCGAAACGACAATACCCCCAAAGAGTCCCAACAAGGAGTAACGACCATGTCCAAGCTGATCATCGACCGCCGCCGTTTCATCGGCACCGCGGCTGCTACAGCCGGCGCGCTGGCCACCCCGGCCTACATCCGCCCCGCCCGCGCCCAGGGTGGCGAGGTCAACATCTGGACCTATTCCGATTTCGTCCCCGAGGACTTCAGGAAGCAGTTCGAGTCCGATACCGGCATCAAGGTGAACATCCGCCTGGTCGATGACCAGGGCAAGCAGTTCAACCTGCTGGCCGCCGAGCAGCCGAACCCGACCGCCGACATCGTGACCGTCGCCGGCCACCGCTTCCTGCAGTTCATCGACAGCGAACTGCTGGCGCCGATGGACACCGACCGTCTGTCTAACTGGGGCACGATCAACCCGGTCTTCTCGGAAAGCGACTGGTCCACGATCAACGGCAACAAGTGGGGCGCGCCGATCCTCTCCGGCATGGAAGTGCTGGCCTACAACACCGAGCGTGTGCCCGAAGAGGACACCAAAAGCTGGGAGCCGTTCTTCTCGGACAAGTACGCCAAGCAGACCGCTTATGTTCTGCAGGACATGATGTCGATCGTCATGCTGATGCAGGGCCACGACGGCAACATGGTCGAATACCTGAACGACCCGGACAAGGCGGCCGAAGTGGTGGCCCAGGCCCGTGACTTCCTGATCGAGAAGAAACCGCTGGCCCGCAAGTACTACGACGGCGGCGCCGAGGTGCAGCAGATGTTCGTCAACCAGGACATCACCATGGCCTGCGCGTGG
>JBFHFG010000270.1:0-5084 GCA_041583815.1 Halovulum sp. | reverse complement strand
ATTTCCTTGATCTTCTCGGCCGCGTCGACGGTGATCTGGTCGTCGGTACGGTCGCGTTCCTCGAGGCCTCGATCATAGTAGAGCAGGTCGATGTCGAGATAGGGCAGGATCAGCTTGTCCTTGATGAACTGCCAGATGATCCGGGTCATCTCGTCGCCGTCGAGTTCTACGACGGGGTTCTCCACCTTGATCTTGGTCATGTCTGTCCTCGTTGAGAAGGGATTCGTCGGCGCCGGTATAGGCGAAAGCGCCGCTTAGGGGAAGGGCGGTATACGCAGGTATACCGGAAACGCCATTACTTCGCCGGAAGGCTTGTCACGAACTCCAGCGCCAGTGCAAGAACTGCCTCGCGCAGCGCGTCCTCTTCCAGCAGGGCGTCATCGGTTTCAACCATGCCGCCCATTGGTCGCCCTGTGAAGGTCATGGCCCGGACCCCCTCGATCTCGAGCGCCCTGGAGTGACGGTCCTTGCCGACGCGGAACATCGCACCGTTCTTGTGCACGCCGCACACCATGTTGCCCTGAAGCATGAAGCACAGCCCGCCGAACATGCGCTTTTCCTCGACGCCCTGGAAGCCATCCAGCCGATCCCGCAGGATCTGCGCGCTCTCCTCGCTATAGGCCATGGTTTCCCCCGGTTGCCGCCCGGATGCAGCCTAGCACGGCGGCGCGTGTCTTGCGCGGCTGGCCTTGATGCCTTAGGGCACCGGCGGAGCCGAGGGGAACGTATGTCGGAACAGGATCAGGGTCAGGATGCGGAATGGGGCGGGCCTCAGCCCGTCATGGTGCTGGTGCGTCCGCAGATGGGCGAAAACATCGGCGCTGCGGCCCGCGCGATGTGGAATTTCGGGCTGGAGCATATGCGCCTGGTCGAACCGCGCGACGGTTGGCCGAACCCGGCGGCAGTTGCGATGGCCTCGGGGGCTGTTCGCGTGCTGGACGCTGTGCGGGTCGATGCGGACACCGATGCCGCGATTGCAGACCTGAACTATGTTTACGCAACGACCGCGCGGCCGCGCGGGATGACCAAGACGGTATTCACCCCCGAGCAGGCAATGCAGGACGCCCGTGCCCGGATCGGGCGGGGCGAGAAGGTCGGTGTGCTGTTCGGTGCCGAACGCGCCGGGTTGGAGAACGCCGATGTGATCCGGGCGAACGCGGTGGTCACCGTTCCCGTGAACCCGGCTTTCGCCTCGCTGAACCTGGCGCAATGCGTGCTGCTGACGGCCTATGAATGGCGCCGTTCGGGCAACGCGACCCTGCCGGAGCGCCCCGAGAAGGCGCGCCCGGCGACCCGCGAGGAAGTCACGCGGATGATCGACGAACTGTCCGCGCGGCTGGAGGCAGGGAATTTCTTCTGGCCCGAGCACAAGCGTCAGAGCCTCGAGGACAACTTGCGCAACCTGTTCCTGCGGCTGGACCTGACCGACCCGGATGTGCGCACGCTGTACGGCGTGTTCCGCACCCTGGCCGAGCGTACCCCCCGCGACTGAGGCGCTGCGTTTTTCTGTCCGCTTGCCTGACCCGTGCCCCCGGCTTATGTCCGGGACAAACGAGGAGCCGGGCATGAGCGAGAAACGCAGCATCTTCCAGGAGGTCGAGACGCGGCAGGAGGCCGCTCCGGCCCCGCGTCGCACCGATCCGCGCGATGGCGCGCGCACGTCGATCCGGGCCTGGCTGTTAATCCTGTTCTCGCTTGTCGTGGTGATGATCGCCGTGGGCGGTCTGACGCGGCTGACCGATAGCGGTCTGTCGATCACCGAATGGGCGCCGATCACGGGGGCGATCCCGCCGATCAGCGGCGCCGACTGGCTGGCCGAATTCGACAAGTACCAGAAAATCCCCGAGTTCCACCTGGTCAACAGCGAGATGACGCTGGAGGAGTTCAAGTTCATCTACTGGTGGGAATGGGGCCATCGACAACTGGGCCGCGTGATAGGCCTGGTCTGGGCGCTCGGGTTCCTGTGGTTCCTGGCGCGCAAGCGCATTCCGGCGGGCTGGACCCCGCGCCTGTTGGGCCTTGGCGTGCTGGGCGGGCTGCAGGGCGCGATCGGCTGGTGGATGGTATCTTCCGGGCTGGGGGGCGACATGGTCGACGTGGCGTCGTACCGGCTGGCGACGCACCTCGGGCTGGCCTTCCTGATCCTTGGCCTGATCGCCTGGTATGCATTCCAGTTGTCGCAGAGCCAGATGTCCCTGATCCAGGCGCGCCGCCGCCGCGAGGCAGGGCTGGGCGGTTTTGCCGGTGTGTTGGCGGCTTTGGTGTTCGCACAGATCGTGCTTGGTGCACTGGTCGCCGGGATCGATGCGGGCCGGACCTATATCGACTGGCCGCTGATGAACGGGCAGGTGCTGCCACCCGCGCCCTGGATGATCGAACCCGCATGGCGCAACCTGTTCGAGAACGCGGGCCTGGTCCAGTTCATCCACCGCTGCTGGGCCTACGGCCTGGTGATCCTTGCCGCCGTTCTGTGGTGGCGCGCGCGCGGCTCGGCCGTGCAGGCGGTTCGGCGCGGCGCGGATTGGGTGGCGGTGGCGATCTTCGGGCAGGTCGTGCTGGGGATCGTGACGCTGATCCACGCCTCGCCCTGGCAGATAGCGATCCTGCACCAGCTTGGTGCGGTGGCGGTCTTTGTCGCCGTGCTGCGGGCGCGGCATCTGGCGTTGTACCCGCCCGAGCAGCGGATCGCCCGTGGATAACCGCCCCGTCCTTTTGCAGGCGCCTGCGCTGACGGCCTATCTGGCCGAGGTGTTCCCGCAGATGCACGGCCGCTTCAGGATCCTCTTGCTGGAGCCTCATCGCCTCGACTGCGAGATGAGCGTGACCGAGGCCGACTTGCGCCCGGGCGGCACGGTGTCCGGACCGGCGATGTTCACCGCCGCCGACTGCGCCTTCTACATGGCCACGCTGGCCATGATCGGGCGCGAGGCGCTGACCGTGACCACTGGCGCGACCATCAACTTCATGCGCAAACCTGCGCCCGGACCGATCCGGGCCGAGGCGCGGATCCTGAAGCTTGGGCGCGCGTTGAGCGTGGGCGACGTCATGCTCTATTCGAAGGGCGTCGAGGCGCCCGTCGCGCACGCCAGCCTGACCTATTCGATCCCGCCCGCGCGTTCGTCGGTGGGGTAGGGGTCAGCCAGCCGCCTTCAGAATCCAGTCGAGAGCGGTCTCGACCGTGGCCTGACGCACACCGGCCCTGCCCAGCGCGCCGAACTCGATCCGCCGGGTTTCTACCGGGCGGCCCTTCACGGCAAGACCAAAGCAGACAAGGCCCTCGGGCTTGTGCTCGCTGCCGCCGGGTCCGGCGATGCCAGTGACCGAAACGGCGATATCCGCGCCCGAACGGGACAACGCCCCCACGGCCATCTCGGCCGCGACCTCTTCGGACACTGCGCCGACGGTATTGAGGGTCGCCTGCGACACGCCCAGCATCTCGACCTTGGCGCGGTTGGAATAGGTGACATAGCCCCTGTCGACCACGTCGCTGCTGCCAGCAATATCGGTCAGCGCCGCCGCGATCATGCCGCCGGTGCAGCTTTCGGCGGTCGCCAGCATCCAGCCCCGCGCCCGGCAGGCGGTCAGTACATCGTCCGCCAGGCTCACAGCCCCATCATCCCGTGAGAAACGCCCGCCGCAAGGGCGACGACTACGGCGGCCATGACGCCGGCGACGACATCGTCCAGCATCACGCCCAACGGTCCGCCCATCGCATCGGCGCGACCGACCAGCCAGGGCTTCCAGATATCGAACAGGCGGAACATCACGAAGGCCCCGACCCAGCCCGGCCACGGAAACAGCCAGGCATCCGCGCCTGCATGCCATAGCCCTGCAGACAGCGGGAACAGCGCGATCCACTGGCCCGCGACCTCGTCGATCACCACCCAGGACGGGTCATGATCGCTGCCGGCTGGCAGCCGCGCGATCGACCACATGCCCAGGGCGAAGATGGCTACGGTCGCCACGGCCAGCAGGGGAAAGCCCCCCAGTCCGTGCAGGATCCAGCCCAGCGGAAGGGCCGCGAGCGAGCCAAACGTGCCCGGCGCCACGGGGGCAAGGCCGACGTAGCCGAAACTTGCGACGAACCGGCTCATGCGGACACCAGTGTCGCGGTGGCCTGGGCGGCGATACCTTCACCGCGACCGGTGAAGCCCAGTCTTTCCGACGTGGTCGCCTTGACCGAGACGCGGTCCACCTCGATCCCGCAGATGGCGGCCACGGCTTCGCGCATGGTCTGCGCATGTGGGCCGATCTTCGGCTGTTCACAGATCAGCGTGCAGTCTACATGGGTCAGACGAAACCCGCGTGCCGCGATGCGCTCGACCGCCTTCTCCAGGAATATCCGTGACGCGGCGCCTTTCCACTCCGGATCCGAAGGCGGGAACCACTGTCCGATGTCGCCCTCGGCCAGGGCGCCGAAGATCGCGTCGGTGATCGCGTGCAGTCCGACATCGGCGTCGGAATGGCCCTTCAGCCCGCGGTCGTGCGGAATGGTGACGCCACACAGAACCACTGCATCGCCTTGGCCGAAGGCATGCACGTCATAGCCATTGCCCGTTCTCACATCCATGCGCGCGGCATTCGCCTCCTGTTGCAGCAGACGCTCGGCCCGGTCGAAATCGCCGGGCAGCGTGATCTTGAAATTGTTGCCGTCCCCGAGGACGATCGCAACCGGCAGACCGGCGCTGCGCGCTATCGTCACATCATCCGCCACGTCCCCCGTCGCCGCACGATGCGCTGCCAGGATCGGGGCGAAGGGAAAGCCTTGCGGGGTCTGCGCGCGCCACAGATTCTCGCGGTCCTGAGGTGCTGCGACGAAGCCGTCCTGCCCGCGCCACAGCGCATCGACGATGGGCAACGCGGGAAAGGCGGCGCGATCCGGCGCCAACGCGCTGGTGACGCGGTCTATGACATTGAGGGTCAAGAACGGCCGCGCGGCATCGTGGATCAGGACGGCCTCGGGAGAGGTCGGCGAAAGCGCCTCCAACCCCGCCAGCACGGATTCGCGGCGTGTGTCGCCACCGATGACCGGCGGCAACAACTGCGCGGCTTTCGGCGCGGAGGCGTCATACAGCGCAGCGTCT
>JBFHFG010000269.1:0-5092 GCA_041583815.1 Halovulum sp. | reverse complement strand
GTCGCCGAAGTCCTGCTCCAGCCCGTGGGCGCGGGCTTCGGCGACCAGGCCTTCCATTCCCTAGCAGTGCTCGCCCGTTGGGTCGATGCCGTTGTCGGCGCAGATCGAGGCAATGATGTCCATGCCCTCGCTTATGCCGTTGGCGCCGTCTTTGAGCGCCCGTTGCAAATCGTCGTTGGTGGCGGCGCGGCCCAGTTGGGTCGTCACCTCCATCGACTGCTTGCACGCGCTGTAGAGATCCTGAAGCTGATCGAGATAGACGTCCTTGAGCGAATTCATGGCCATATCCGGTTCCTTCCCGTGTCTGTGCCGGTGGATGAAGGGATGTTCAGCACAGGCAACGCGGGGATGCGGATGCAAGTTCCGAACCCGGCGGGGTGGCAGGATGCACGCGATGGCTTGACGCCGCCCGGCCGCTGCCGTAGTTCCGGCATCGGCCTAGGGGTGTAGCTCAGTTGGTAGAGCATCGGGCTCCAAAACCGAGGGTCGGGGGTTCGAGCCCCTCCGCCCCTGCCATCCTTCGGGATGAGGCCATTTTCCGAGCATGACCGACGTCGCGCCTGCCCCCATCCGGGGTGGGCCGAAGTCGTGTGCCGGTCGCAATCGGAAACAGCAAGTTACCACCGGGATCGAACCAAATGCCGTACACCGGCGTTTGCCGTGTACAGAGGGCCGCTCATGGCCCGACACACGATTACGGAGGCCGGAATGGCACGCAAGACGCTGATGACCACGACCGCGATCCTGATGGGGCTGTCGCTGGCAACACCGATCGCCGCGCAGGAAACCCAGAACACGCAGATCCCGGTGGACTGCGATCCGAATATGACGGATTGCCCCGAAGCCGAAGCCGAAGCCGAAGCCGAAGCCGAAGCCGAAGCCGAAGCCGAAGCCGAAGCCGAAGCCGAAGCCGAAGCGCAGGGCATGACCAAGGAAGAACGGCAGAAAGCCCGCGAGGAACGCCAGAAAGCGCGCGAAGAGCGCCGCGAGGCCAAGGAGGACGCCAGGGAAGAGCGGCAGAAGGCCCGCGAGGAGCGCCGCGAGCAGAACGCCGGAACCGATGCCGCCGAGACCGATGCAGCCGGCCAGCCGGTCGAGGATGACAAGGCTACGGACGCGGCCGACGCGCCCAAGGCCGATGACTCGGATGATAATGCGGCCGCCGACGGCAATAGCGCCACCAAGGATCGGCCGAAGGCACGCCAGACCCCGGCGACCGAAGCCGAGGTGGACGCGGATGCCGAGATCCAGGCAGAGCGGGAACTGACCGACGAGCAGCGCGCCCTTCGCGAGGAGCGCCGCGCGGAACGGCGTGCCGAACGTCGCGAAGAGCGTCAGCGCGCCCGCGCGCTCGAAGCCCGCGAAGAAGCCGACAGCGACGATGCCGAGGTCACGACCGAGGTGGTGACCGAAGAGACCGCCCGCTCCAGTTCCGAAGATCAGGTGGTGCGCCGCGTCGATAGCGGCAACGATACCATCAAGGACCTGGCCAAGATCCTGGGTGGCGCTGCTGCCGGCTTCGCGCTGAGCGAACTGCTGAGCCCGGATGACGAGGTCGTGCAGGCCACCGAGGACCGGGTGATCGTCCGTCGCGATGGCGAATACGTCGTGCTGAAGGATGAGAATCAGTTGCTGCGCCGACCCGGCTCGCAGGTGCAGACGCAGACCTTCAACGACGGATCGACCCGCACTGTGATCGAGCAGCCGGACGGCGACAAGGTGGTCACGATCCGCGCCGCCGATGGTTCGGTCCTGTACCGGACGCGGGTGCGCCCCGACGGCTCGGAGATCGTGCTGATCGACGAGACCCGGGTCACCGAAGAGCCGGTGGACCTGCGGCGCCTGCGCCAGACGCGTGCGGCCGAGCGGGTGGAGTATGCCGATACGGACGACGCCGCCCTGCGCCGGGCCTTGCGCCGGGCCAACCAGGGCATCGACCGCAACTACTCGCTGCGGCAGATCCGCGAACTTCAGGAAGTGCGCGACCTGATGCCGCCGATCGACCTGGATAACATCACCTTCGCCACCAACTCGGCCGCGATCCGGCCCAGTCAGGCCGAGGCGTTGGCCAAGCTGGGGCGCGAGATTGTCGCGATGATCGACGAGAACCCCGACGAGGTGTTCCTGATCGAAGGGCACACCGACACCGTGGGCGATGCCTTGTACAACCTGACCCTGTCGGACCGCCGCGCGGAAAGCGTCGCGCTTGCCCTGACGGAGTACTACGACGTACCGCCGGAGAACATGGTCGTGCAGGGTTATGGAGAGCGTTACCTGAAGGTCAACCGCGAGGGTGACGTGCGTGCCAACCGCCGTGCTACCGTGCGCCGGATCACGCCGCTGCTGCGGACCGCCCGCGCGCAGTGACGCCCCTCGGGGACACGTGTGCGGGCTATAACTGAGGCCGGTGCCGTTCGCGGTGCCGGCCTTTTTCGTGTTTCAGGCAAACAGCGGTCTTCGGCTTGCCGCAATCCCGCGCTAGGGTTCACAGGTCGCGCATACCGGGGGCGCGGCGCCGAGGGGGCGATCCGCGCCGATGAGACTACGACTGACTGCCAGCATCCTGTGTTTGCTTGCCGCACCGCCGGCGTGGGGCAAGCCGCTGATCGCCTCGTCCGAGGAAACCGCCGCGCGCTTGTGCCGGGCCTTCGATGATACGCCCGAACGGGTGGCCGCGTTGTGTGCGCAGGCCGTCAACGACGGGACGCCGACGCTGGCCGAGCGGGCCGAGTTGCTGACCTTGAAGGGGGATGCGCTGGACCTGCTGGGGCGCCACGACGAAGCTGCCGCCGCCTTCACCGCCGCCGCTGCTGCCGATCCGGGCCATGTGCGCGCTCACACCGGCATGGCGTGGCTGCTATGGGGCCTCGACCGGGAGGGGGAAGCGGTCGCCCATTTCCGCACCGCGATCGAGTTGCGCCCCACCGCCGATGGCTTGGCGGGGCTGGGGAGCGCGTTGTACCGATCCGGACAGGCCGACGCGGCCGAGGCGCTGGACCTGGTCCGCACCGCGCTTGCGATCGAGCCGGAATACCCCTGGGCCCTGCGCGAGATCGGCTGGATCGAGCTGGACGAGGGCCGTTTCGCCGAGGCGATCGCTGCCTTCGACAGTGCGCTTGCTTTGAGCGCCGAAGACTGGAATGCGCATTTCGGCCGCTCGCGGGCGCTGTCCAAGGCAGGGGATCACGAGGCCGCGCTGGTTGCCGCCAGCCGGTCGGTTGCCGCCGACGATGGGCACCAGCAGGTCTATGCCCACCGCGCCTATGTGCTGCGCCAGCTGGACCGTAACGCGCAAGCCGTGACCGAGGCTGCGCGGGCCGTCGACCTGGCCCCGGGCTGGAGCGGCGGTTACGTTCAAAAGGCGTTGGCCGAAGAGGCGCTGGGCCACCGCGCGGTCGCACTGGCGACGTTTGCTGATGCGCTGGAGCAGGGGGCCGAGGATGCCTATCTGCTGCACTGGTACGGGGATGTCCTCAGCAACGATGGCCAGATGAAGAAGGCCGCCGAGATCGTCGACCGCGCCATCGCCCGACCCGACCACGACCAGTTCGACCTGAGCCTGCGGTCCTGGATCGCGGTCGAGATGCAGGACTATGACGCCGCGCTGAAGGCTGCCGAGGGGGCGCTGGCGCTGGACCCGATGATGCCCTATCCCCATTTCTACGCTGCGGTAGCGATGGTCCACGCGGGCCGGATCGAGGACGGCATTGCGCAGTTCGACAAGGCAATGGCGCTGGGCATCGACGAGGAGATGGTGGGCGTCTTTGCCGCCGACCTGATTGCCGCCGGTCGGTTCGTCGACGCGATCCGCCTGCGCGCCCGGTACTGAGCGCGGCTTGCATCCGGTGGCGTGGATCTTTACATGGGGCCAAGTCCCCGAAGGAGTGGAAGCATGGCCCGGACCAATCCCCTGCAGTTCATTCAGCAGGTGCGCAGTGAAACAGCCAAGGTCGTGTGGCCGACGCGGCGCGAGACGCTGCTGACCACGGCGATGGTTTTCGTGCTGTCGGCACTGGCGGCGACGTTCTTCTTCATCGTCGATCAGATCATCCGCTTCGGGCTGGAAGTTTTCATATCCGCGGCGTCCTGACGATCCGCACTTGATCCTGCGGCGTGGCGGCGTTATAGCCTCGCGTCCCCGCAGGATTTCCGGGCGTGCAGCGATTCGGTTGCGCGCCCTGCCGCTTTCGGGCGGACCCGTCGCGGAGACATGCAAGACAATACCGTTGCGGAAGGCGGACGCAAACGGGAAGACCGAGGTTCAGAGCTGAGATGACAGCACGTTGGTACGCGGTCAGCGTCCTTTCCAATTTCGAGAAGAAGGTGGCGGAATCGATCCGTGAGGCCGTTCAGCAGAACGCCCTCGAGGACGAGATCCTTCAGGTTCTTGTGCCGACCGAAGAGGTGATCGAGGTTCGGCGCGGCAAGAAGGTGCAGACCGAGCGCCGCTTCATGCCCGGCTATGTCCTGGTGCAGATGGAGATGACCGATCGCGCCTATCACCTGATCAACGGCACCAACCGTGTGACCGGCTTCCTGGGGCCGCAGGGCCGCCCGGTGCCGATGCGCGACGCCGAGGTGTCCGCGATCCTGAACCAGGTCGAAGAGGGTGCCGAGCGTCCGCGCGCGCTGATCAGCTTCGACGTGGGCGAGCAGGTGAACGTGACCGACGGCCCGTTCGAGGGCTTTGCCGGCATGGTCGAGGACGTGGACGAGGACAACGCCCGTCTGAAGGTGACCGTTTCGATTTTCGGCCGGGCGACCCCGGTCGAGCTGGAATTCACCCAGGTCGCCAAGCAGACCTGAGTGATCTTCGTGGGAGGCGAGCCCGACGCGTCGGGTGGACCGCACCACGCCATGAGACGCCCCGAGCGACGCGCGCGACGGGCTTGGAACAGAGGAGGCCACGATGGCCAAGAAAGTTGCCGGCACCATGAAGCTTCAGGTGCCCGCCGGTAAGGCGAACCCGTCGCCCCCCGTTGGTCCCGCACTGGGTCAGCGCGGCATCAACATCATGGAATTCTGCAAGGCGTTCAACGCCCGTACGCAGGAAATGGAGCCCGGTGCGCCGTGCCCGACCGTGATCACCTAC
>JBFHFG010000268.1:0-5093 GCA_041583815.1 Halovulum sp. | reverse complement strand
CTGAAACCGGGCGGCCGTTTCCGGAACGCGACCGACATCCCTGATTACGTGCGCCACAGCCTGGAGCAGCTGGCCGGGGAACCAGCGTTCGCCTGGACTGCCGAGGGCCCGGAGGATTGGCGCCGTCCCTGGGACGGCTGGCACCGCACCCGCTACGAGACGAAGGCCCTGCGCGAGGGGCGGACCCCGGCCTATCTCGACTTCACCCGGCGCTGAACACCGACGCGGGCTCTGGTCCATCGGCCCTCCGCCTCATCACCGGGGGGCAACCCGCCTGGCGATCCGGAAGTGACGTCCTATCGCACCGCCCCACCGGTCCGGGCAGGGCAATCGGGCGGCACATGAAGGCCCCAGGGCTACGCCACACGTCCGCCGCGTCACGTTCCGGCCGAGCGTTCCCTCCCGGTGCATCCGCAGTCCAGCGCCATCTGCCGTGCCACGGTTTCCCTCGAAGACCACCGGTCGAATACTGATCGTCCCGGCAACGCGACCGCCTTCAGAACTCCAGCCAATCCTCCTCTTGCGCAACCGAGAATGGTCCGCCCGACGCCCCTTTGCGCGCCGTCGGGGTGAGGTTTCCGACCGGGCCGTCACTGGTCCCGGCGCTCTCCTGCTCCGCCCCGGCGCGGCCCGGCCGGGTAGTCGCCGAAAGAACGCCGCGCTGCGCCCATACAAAGTCATCATCCTTCCGGGTGTCTGCACGCGCGTCATCGTTTCGTGGCCGCGCAGCGGCGATCCGCGCCGGATCGGGTGCATGCGCCCCCACCCGGAACCGCGAGACAGCTGCCGAGATCCGGGCCGCCTCGGCGGTCAGCTCGGCCGAGGTGCCACGGCTGTGCTCCGCCAGTTGGACGTTCTGCTGAGTGTGCGCGTCCATCTGCGCCAGCGCGGCCGAGATCTCGGCGATACCGGTGGCCTGTTCGCGGCATGTATCGCTGATCTCGGCCACCGCTTCGGTCGCGGCGCTGATCGCCTGGGTGATCTCGGCCAGCGCCTCCCCGGCGCGGTTCACCTGGGCGACCCCGCCGCGCACCTTCTCGCTGCTGGTCTGCACGATGGCCGAGATGTCCTTCGCCGCCTCGGATGTCTTGTGCGCCAGCGCCCGCACCTCTTCGGCCACGACCGAGAATCCCCGCCCGGCCTCGCCCGCGCGCGCGGCCTCGACCGCCGCGTTCAGCGCCAACAGGTTGGTCTGCGACGCGATGGAATCAATCACCTCGATCGTTTCGGCGATGCGGTTCGACCCGCCCTCGATCTCGCCCATCGCCGCCACCGCCTGCGCGACGACCTGCTGCCCGCCCTCGGCCCGGTCGCGCGCCTGCGCCGCCAGCGCCGAGGCCTTGCCCGCATTTGTCGCGTTCGCCCGCACGTTGGCCGACATCTGCTCGGTGGTGGCCGAGGTCTGCTCGATCGCGGCGCCCTGGCTCTCGGTCCGCTCGGCCAGCTTCTCGGACCCGTCGGCGACGCGCATCGCGGTATCGCCCAGCGCCTCGACCGCCGCCAGCAGGCGCGAGACCAGCACCCGCAGCGTGTCGATGGTACCATTGGCCGCCGCCTGCAGCTCGGCGATGGCGCCATCGCGGCTGCCTTCCATGCGGCGGGTCAGGTCGCCCGCGGCCAGCGCGTGCAGCACCGATTGCAGGTCGGCCACCGCCACGCCCAGCGTTTCCATCAGGCGGTTCAGCTCGTCGGCGATGCCGGTCAGTACCGGGTCGTCGAAATGATGCGTGACCCGGGCCGAGAAATCCCCCTGCCCGGCAGCACGCACCACCTCGCCGAAACTACGGCCGAGATCGCGCATCATCTGCTGGCGTACAGTTTCGGCCTGAGCGCGGGCCTGTTCTGCCTCGGCCTCGGCGCGCCTGGCGTCCTGTCCGGTGGCGCGGAACGTCTCGACGCAGCGGGCCATATCGCCGATCTCGTCGGCGCGGTCCGCGCCCGGGATCGGGCTGTCCAGGTCGCCCCCGGCAAGCGAGGTCATCCGCCGCCGCAGCGCCGCGACCGGCCGCGCCAGCGACCGGCCAACCCACCAGCTGGCCGCGCCGGCGGCCACCATGATCGCAAGGCAGACCGCCGCCATCGACCGTTGCAGCGCGGTGATCTGTGCGCCTTCGGCCACCGCGTCACGCTCGCTCAGGGCGACCCAGTTCTGCCCGAAGAACGGCGCCGCCACGGCAGCGACGATCGCCTGCCCACCGGCCGCGCCGATCCGTTCGGACACCGGAACATACTGCCCCGCGACGCCCACCGGAGGCAGGTCGATGCGCCCGGTCAACCGGTCATCGCCGGGTGTCGCGACCAGATCGCTGAGCAGCACCCCTGTCTCGTCCGCCAGATAGGTCGAAAGCAGCCCGCCATCGGCCCCCGGCGACAACAGGCGCGATTCGAAACTGATCACAAGGACACCGCCATTGTCGGCGGACAGCATCCCCTCGCCGCGCGGCAGACGCGCCGCCAGATGCCCCACCGGTGGACCGCCTTCTTCGCGCAGGAACCCCACCGCCACCGGCGTCGCCACCGGAGCCGCCAGCGCCGTGCGATAGGCACGCGCCAGCCCTGTATCCCCAACATCCGGCCCGGTCAGGGTCGCGCCGAGGCCGGGTCCTTTAGAAACGGAATAGACCACCTCCCCGTCCGAGGAGATCAGCGTCAGGTCGCGATAGCCCCGCCCTTCGACAAAGCGCTGCAGGCCCGGGTGCAGATCCCGGTGCAGGTTGGAATACAGGCCGCCATCCCCGGCATCGCCCAACCCGGCGCCGCCGGCGGCATACTCGGCCAGCGGATCGGTCTTGCGGGTGCGGCGGTCGTTGACCAGCGCGGCGGCAAAGTTCGCCACTGCCGCGCGCCGCGTCACCTGTTCGGCCAGGTAGGCCATGTCGGCGCGCATCAGCACCTCGACCCGCGAAACCTGCGTGGCGGCCAGCCCGGCATCGCGGCGCAGCAGTGACTCCAGCCTGTGCATCGAATCGCTGCGCGACTGCACCAGCACGTTGACCGCCATGGTCAGCCCCGTGACCAGCGAAACCAGCATGACCATCGCCACGATCTTGATTTTCAGCGATCCCGTCCGCAGCCGCATCCGCCTTCTCCCACCATGCGGGCCCAGTGCCCCGCCCTGCTTCTAACGGGCGCGGTTTAACGGTGGATTACCGATGCACGCCGCCGCCCGTGTTGACCCGGCCGCCCGCAGCCCCTATCCCGGCCGCAAACCGGGGACGGACATGAAATTCACAGTCGCCATCGACGGGCCGGCGGCGGCCGGCAAGGGCACCATCTCGCGCGCGGTCGCGGCCGAGTTCGGTTTCGCGCATCTGGATACGGGGCTGCTCTATCGCGCGGTCGGCGTGAAGACGCTGGAGCGGTCGGGCGGCGTGATCGACCCGATCGCCGCCGAAATCGTGGCCGAAACCCTGGCCGAGGGCGACCTGAAGCGGGACGACCTGCGCACGACGATGGCCTCGCGTGCCGCCAGCAAGGTCGCGGCAATTCCCGGCGTTCGGGCCGCGCTGCTGGAGTTCCAGCACAATTTCGCCCGGCGCGAGGGCGGCGCCGTGCTGGACGGGCGTGACATCGGCACGGTGATCTGCCCCGACGCGGACGTGAAGCTGTTCGTCACCGCCAATGACCAGCGCCGCGCCCAGCGCCGTCACCGGGAACTGGCCGCCGCGGGCAGCGATCTGACGGTCGAGCAGGTGCTGGCCGACCTGAAGGCGAGGGACGAGCGCGACAGCCGGCGCAAGGATGCCCCGCTGACCCAGGCAAACGATGCGGTCTTGCTCGATACGACAGAATTGTCTATTGATTGCGCGGTTGCCGAGGCCACGGCGCTGATAAGAGCACGAATCGAGCAGGGTCGGGACTAGCGTCCGGCCCTTTTACGTTTATTCGTGCCCCGGATGCCCGGCCAGCCGACGCAGTCAATTGTCACAGACCGGTGGATCCAACCACCCGGCCAGAAAACCGAAACGCAAGGATACACGCACACACATGCCCGCTAATGCATCCATGGACGAATTCGAGGCCCTTCTCGAGGAGAGCTTCGAGCTTAAAACCCCCGACGAGGGGTCGGTTGTCAAAGGCACCGTTCTGGCGATCGAGGCCGGTCAGGCCATCATCGACATCGGCTACAAGATGGAAGGCCGTGTCGATCTGAAGGAATTCGCGAAAGGCGGCGGCGACGCCGAGATCGCGCCCGGCGATACCGTCGAAGTCTACCTCAAGCAGGTCGAGAACGCGCGTGGCGAAGCCGTCATCAGCCGCGAAGCCGCCCGTCGCGAGGAAGCCTGGGACCGCCTGGAGAAGGCAGCCGAGGGCGACGAGCGCGTCAAGGGTCACATCTTCGGCCGCGTCAAGGGCGGGTTCACCGTGGATCTGGGCGGCGCCGTGGCGTTCCTGCCCGGCTCTCAGGTCGATGTGCGCCCCGTGCGCGACGCTTCGGCCCTGATGCATGTCGAACAGCCCTTCCAGATCCTGAAAATGGACCGTCGCCGCGGCAACATCGTTGTCTCGCGCCGCGCCATCCTGGAAGAGAGCCGTGCCGAGCAGCGCGCCGAGATCGTCGCGAAACTGCAGGAAGGCGACACCGTGGACGGCGTGGTCAAGAACATCACCGAATACGGTGCGTTCGTTGACCTTGGCGGCGTCGACGGCCTGCTGCACGTGACCGACATGGCCTGGCGCCGCGTCAACCACCCGTCCGAGATCCTTGCGATCGGCGAGACCGTGAAGGTCCAGGTCGTCAAGATCAACAAGGACACGCAGCGCATCAGCCTGGGCATGAAGCAGCTGCAGGCCGATCCGTGGGACAACGTGGAACAGAAGTTCCCGATCGACAGCGTGCACACCGGCCGCGTCACCAACATCACCGACTACGGCGCCTTCGTGGAGCTGGAGCCGGGGGTCGAGGGCCTGGTCCACGTTTCGGAGATGTCCTGGACCAAGAAGAACGTGCATCCGGGCAAGATCGTGTCCACCTCGCAGGAAGTCGAGGTCATGGTCCTGGAGATCGACACCGCCAAGCGCCGCGTTTCGCTGGGCCTGAAGCAGACCCAGGGCAACCCGTGGGAGAACTTCCAGGCTGCCTTCCCCGTCGG
>JBFHFG010000267.1:0-5095 GCA_041583815.1 Halovulum sp. | reverse complement strand
CAGCTTCATGGCGCTGACCCGCGACCCGGCCTATGCGGTCTCGCTGAAACTGGGCGGGGACGAGATGGTGGTTTTCGACAACCGCCGCGTGCTGCACGGGCGCGAATCCTTCGATCCTTCGACAGGCTACCGGCACCTGCACGGCTGCTATGTCGATCGCGGGGAATGGGACAGCCGCATCCGCGTGCTGGCGCGCGCGGTGGACTGACCGGGACAGGGCAGGGGCCGGATCATGGCCGGCCCCTGCCGCCACGATGCGTGCGTACACGGGATTTGCGGCTTGGTGCGAATGATTTGCGCGTCGGTACTTTCATCGGGGCATCGCGCCGCATAGGTCTTGGCTGCCTTGCCAAGGCGGGGGCGGGCCAGTAGGGTCCGCGCGATTTCCGGGGCCGCATCGACGCTGGCCCGCGTGCACGAAGGAACTGACCATGTTTGCAACTCCTGCCTATGCCCAATCCGTGGGTGGTGGGGCCGCTGGCGGCCTTGTCGGGTTCGTCCCGATCATCCTGATCTTCGCGATCATGTACTTCCTGATGATCCGTCCCCAGCAGAAGAAGATGAAACAGCACCAGCAGATGGTCGCTGCCCTGCGCCGGGGCGACCAGGTCATCACCCAGGGCGGGCTGATTGGCAAGGTGACGAAGGTCAAGGACGACAACGAGATCGAGGTCGAACTGGCCGCCGACGTTCGCGTGCGCGTGGTCAAGAACACCGTCGCCCAGGTCATCAGCAAAACCGAGCCCGCCGAAGCGGCGAACAACTGAGGTTCGTCCGCGCATGCTCCAGTATCCCGCCTGGAAGAAGTACCTTGTTCTTCTGATCTGCCTGGCCGGCGTGGTCTTCTCGATGCCCAACGGGTTCTACCCGCGGGTGGAGCAGGCGAACGATGCGCGCATCGCCCTTGAGGACGGTGCCGCACCCACGCCCGAGTTGACCGAATCCGCCGAAGGGTGGCCAAGCTACCTGCCGTCGTCCCTGATCAACCTGGGGCTGGATCTGCGCGGCGGGGCCCATGTCCTGGTCGAGGTGCAGGTCGAGGACGTTCACGCCGAGCGTCTTGAAACCCTGTGGCCGGAGGTGCGCGACGCACTGCGCGAGAAGCGTGACACCGTCGGCACCATCCGCCGGGTCGAGACCACGCCGGGTGAACTGCGCGTGCGCATCGGCGAGAGCTCGGGGATGAATGACGCCATCGAGGCTGTCTTCGCGCTGACGCAGCCGGTGCAGACGCTGACCGGGGCAGGTGCGCGGGATTACGACGTGACGGCGGATGGCGACGAACTGGTCGTCACCCTGTCCGAGGCAGAGAAATCCGCCACCGACAACCGCACGCTGGAGCAGAGCCTGGAGATCATCCGCCGCCGCGTCGACGAGACCGGCACGCGCGAACCGACGATCCAGCGCCAGGGCGAGGACCGGATCCTGGTGCAGGTGCCCGGCCTTGGTTCGGCCGAGGAACTGCTGGCGATCATCGGCCAGACGGCCAAGCTGACCTTCCACGCGGTCGAACGGGTGACCGGTGACGCCGATGCACCCGTCACCGGCGGCGACCTGATCTACCCTGCGATGGATCAGGAGGGCGTGTACTACGTGCTGGACCGCGTCCCGGTCGTCTCGGGCGAGCAGCTTGTCGATGCGCAGCCCAGCTTCGACCAGAACGGGCAGCCTGCGGTCACCTTCCGGTTCAACCCGGCGGGCGGACGCGCCTTCGGCAACTTCACCGCCGAGAACATTGGCCAGCCCTTTGCCATCGTGCTGGACGAACAGGTGATCTCGGCCCCCCGGATCCAGAGCCATATCCCCGGCGGCAGCGGCATCATCACGGGCAACTTCTCGCTGGAAGAATCCACCCGGCTGGCGATCCTGCTGCGCGCTGGCGCGCTTCCGGCCGAGATCCAGGTGCTGGAACAGCGCACGATCGGCCCCGAACTGGGGCAGGACAGCATCGACGCGGGCCGCATCGCCTGTATCGTCGCCTTCATCGCGGTCATGATCTACATGGCGCTGAGCTATGGCCTGTTCGGCATCTTCGCCAATATCGCGCTGCTGCTGAACGTCGCGCTGCTGTTCGGCCTGCTGTCGTCCATCGGGGCCACGCTGACCCTGCCGGGCATCGCAGGCATCGTGCTGACCATCGGCATGGCGGTCGACGCCAACGTGCTGATCTTCGAGCGTATCCGCGAAGAACTGAAGAACGCGCGCGGTCCCGCGCGGGCGATCCAGCTTGGCTATGAGAAAGCGTTCTCGGCCATCGTGGATGCCAACATCACCACTTTCATCGCGGCCGTGATCCTGTTCGCCATCGGCTCCGGCCCGGTGCGCGGCTTCTCGATCACTCTGGGGCTGGGGATCATCACCAGCCTGTTTACCGCGCTGATGGTCACGCGCCTGTTCGTGTCGATGTGGTTCGACGCGCGCCGCCCCAAGACGATCGAGGTCTGATCCATGCGTCTGAAAATCGTACCCGAGCAGACGAACTTGGACTTCTTCAAGTTCCAGAACCTGACGCTGGGCCTTTCGGCGCTGCTGATCCTGGCGTCGGTGGTGATGTTCGCGGTCCAGGGGCTGAACTTCGGCATCGACTTCCGTGGCGGTACCATGCTGACCGCCGCGACCGAGAAGGAGCCGGACGTCGGCCTGTACCGCGAGACGCTGAGCGAGCTTGACCTGGGCGACTTCACCGTCAGCCGGATCTACGACCCGGCGGCCGAGATCACCGGCTCGGTCCCGAACCAGGTCTCGATCCGGATCGAGGCCAAGACCGACGACGCCGCCGTGCAGGCCGACATCGTGTCGCGCGTGCAGGGCGCGCTGATCGAGCATTACCCGGGCATCCGTTTCCTTCAGGTCGACAGCGTCGGCGCCAAGGTCTCGGGCGAACTGGTGCAGAAGGGCGTGCTGGCGATCGTGCTGTCGGTCGCGGCGGTGCTGTTCTACATCTGGCTGCGGTTCGAATGGCAGTTCTCGGTCGGGGCGGTCGCGGCGCTGATCCACGACGTCATCCTGACCATCGGGGTCTTCAGCCTCGTGCAGCTGGAATTCAACCTGTCGATCATCGCGGCGATTCTGACCATCGTCGGTTATTCGCTGAACGATACCGTGGTCGTGTTCGACCGGGTGCGCGAGAATCTGCGCCGCTACAAGCAGACGCCGCTGAAGGACGTGCTGAACCTGTCCATCAACGAGACGCTGTCGCGCACGGTGATGACCTCGGTCACCACGCTGCTGGCGCTGATCGCGCTGTACGTGCTGGGCGGCGACGTGATCCGCGGCTTCACCTTCGCGATGATCTGGGGCGTGATTGTGGGCACCTATTCCTCGGTCTTCGTCGCCTCGGCGATCCTGCTGAAGCTGGACGTCAAGCGCGACTGGGACAAGCAGGAACCCAAGGCCGGAACCAGTTTCGCCGACGTGGATGCCTGAAGCACTGACCGCGGGACTGGCTGGGGCGCTTGAACAACCCGGGCTGTTCTGGCTGGCCCTGACCATTGCCCTTGCGGGGGTGGTCAGGGGCTTTACCGGGTTCGGCACCGCGCTGATCTACCTGCCGATCGCCAACATCTTCCTGTCGCCCCCGGTGGCCATCCTGTCGCTGGTGGTGCTGGGGTTGGGAAGCTTCATCGTGCTGATCCCCAAGGCCTGGCCCAATGCCGAGCGCCGCGATGTCGCGGTACTGTCGCTGGGTGCTGTCGGGGCGATGCCGTTGGGCGTCGCGTTGCTGACCTGGCTGGACGATGCGACCGTGCGTTGGGCCGTTGCCTCGGTTTCCGCGCTGACGCTGGTACTGATGGCGTCCGGCTGGCGCTATCGCGGTCGGATCGGCCGGGCGGGGCAGGCGGCTGTCGGCGGGTTTTCGGGGATGGTGGGCGGTGCGACCGGGCTGACCGGGCCGGTGACGATCCTGTTCTACCTGGGGGCCGCGGACCGCAGTTCAGCCACGGTGCGGGCCAACACGATCCTGTTCCTCGCGGTGATGGACCTTGCGCTGATCGCCAACTTCCTGATCGCGGGTCTGGGCGGGACGCAGCCGATCTGGCTTGGCCTGATCCTGATGCCGGCCTACATATGCGGGGCGCATGTCGGCCAGCTTCTGTTCCGCCCGGGGCAGGAGCGGACCTATCGCGCGGCTGCATGTGCCGTGATCGCATTGGCGATCGTGACCGGGCTGCCCGTTTTCGATTGAGTCGATTTCGACCGAGGGGGGATCAGATGGAGATCAACGAAGCCGGATTCGGCAATCGCACGCCGGTCGACGGTTATGGCCCCGGTGTCTTCCGGGTTGCCGGCGCCCTGCGCGAGGGGCCGCTGGCCCTGCTGCCGGGCGGCGCGGTCGACTGGCCCGGCCTGCCCGAGGTCAAGGCGTTCCTGGACCAGGCCGAGCAGATCGACGTTCTGCTGATCGGTATGGGCGACGAAATCGCCCCGCTGGAGCAGGTGACCCGGACTGCCTTGGAAGAGGCCGGAATTGGCGTCGAGGTCATGGGCACGGGCCCTGCGTGCCGTACCTACAACGTACTTCTGTCCGAAGGCCGGCGCGTCGCGCTGGCGGCTATGCCGGTCACGCGTACCGCCGGCTGAGAAAATCCTTTCGATTCCGGCCCGCGGGGGAACTTGGCGCGGGTGCGGTCGTTGGCTATATGAACCGCAGGGCCCGTCCGGAGCCTCCGGCCGTCCGGCCCGATGAAAGACAGAGAGGAACCCATCATGGCTTTCGAACTTCCCGACCTTCCCTATGCCCATGACGCCCTCGCCGACGCGGGCATGTCGAAGGAGACGCTGGAGTATCACCACGATCTTCACCACAAGGCCTATGTCGACAACGGCAACAAGCTGATCGCCGGCACCGAGTGGGAGGGCAAGTCGGTCGAGGAGATCGTGAAGGGCACCTACCAGGCCGGCGCCGTGGCGCAGTCGGGTATCTTCAACAACGCTTCGCAGCACTGGAACCACAGCCAGTTCTGGGAAATGATGGCACCCGGCAAGGGCGCGATGCCGTCGGAACTGGATTGCCGCCTGAAGGACGCCTTCGGTTCGGTCGACAAGTTGAAGGAAGTATTCTCGGCAGGCGGTGCCGGGCAGTTCGGTTCGGGCT
>JBFHFG010000266.1:0-5097 GCA_041583815.1 Halovulum sp. | reverse complement strand
TCCAGCGGGGGCCCGCTGAGGTCGGGCTCGGGCGGGGCAGACGGCGTGCACGCCGCCGCCAACCCCGTCAGCGCCAACGCCGCAAGCGCGCGGCGCATTCTTTCCGGGCGCGTCACTCAGGCGTCCGGAACGGTCTCGCCGACGGTGACGCCAGCCTTGTCCTGCCGGGCCTTCGCCGCGGACAGGGTTTCCTTCAACTCCTGCTCCATCTTGACCAGTTCCTTCTCGGCCTCGGCACGGGCGGCCTTGCCCGCATCGGCGATCGAGAGACTTTCCTGAATGGTAGCGATCAGGTCCGAGTTGGCCTGCTTGATCGCCTCGATGTCGAAGACGCCGCGTTCCATCTCCTTGCGGATCTCGGCGTTGGCCTCTTTCAGGTTCGACGCGTTGGATTTCAGCAACTCGTTGGTCAGATCGGTCGCTTCCTTGACCGCGCCCGCAGCCTCACGCGAGCGGTGGATGGTCACGGCCTGCGCCAGCTGCGTTTCCCACAGCGGCACGGTGTTCACCAGGGTCGAGTTGATCTTGGTGACGAGCGACTTGTCGTTTTCCTGCACCAGCCGGATCGAGGGCAGCGACTGCATCGTGACCTGGCGCGTCAGCTTCAGGTCGTGCACCCGGCGTTCAAGGTCATCGCGGGCGGCGCGCAGGTCGCGCAGTTCCTGCGCCTTGATGACGGCCTGGTCCTCGGGCGCGTCCTGCACCGCCTGGTCGAGGCGCGGAATGTCCTCGTTGTCCAGTTGCCGGATCTTCGCCTCGCCGGCAGCGATGTAGAGCGCCAGCTCGTCGTAGAAATCCAGCGTCTTCTCGTACAGCTTGTCCAGCGACTTGATATCCTTGAGCAGGACATGTTCGTGGGTCAGCAGGTTCTCGGTGACATTGTCGATCTGGTCCTGCACCTCTTCGTAGCGAGACAGGAACATCGACACGGGCTTGGCGCGGCCCAGCAGCTTTTCCCACCAGGACAGCTTGCGGTTCGGGTCCAGTTCGTCGACCGAGAACCCGCGGATCGAGCTTACGATCTCGCGCAGGGCATTGCCGGCGGGGCCGGTGTCCTTGTTCTTGACGCCTGCGAGCATCTCCTGGCTGATGGTCTGCAGTTCGGACTGCGCGCGCGAGCCGAACTGGATGATGGACTGGCTGTTGCCCATGTCCAGCTCGTCCATGCGCTTGTTGATCTCGATCTTCTGGCTCTCGTCGGCCTGCTCAACCACGATAAGCTCTCCTTTCGGAACGGGCAGCATGGTCTGCGTCACGCTTTCGACCTCGCTGGCCTCGCTCTCGGCCTTGGTGCGGACTTCGGTAGACATGTTCAACCTCTCCGTTGGGTATGTGGCGTTCAGACGCCTTCCTGGTGCAAGCGTTCGCGCAGAACCTCGATCTCGACGTCCAAGGATACCCGGTCGTCTTTCAGCAGGTCCTCGCGGTGCTGGCGGAAACTGGCTTCCAAGTCGCTCAGCAACGCTTCGTATCCGGCGCGGGCTTCTTCGTCCCTGCGGCGGGAGTACAATTCGGCGAATTTGCGCGTCGCGTCGCGGGCGCCGACCAAATAGACGCCCAGGAACTTGCGGGCGCGGGTCAGGTCGCGCGGGTCGGCCTCGACGGTGCGGAATACCTCGCGCACGTGGGCCATCAGCGATTCGACGCGTGCTTCAAGGCGCCGGTCGCCGATCTGGCGCGTGGCGGCCATGATCTCGGCGACGGTTTCCTCGGCTCGGTCGATGGCGCGGGCAACACGTTCGGCATCATGGTCGTTGCCGCCGGCGCCGCCCTTGGCCTTCATCGGGTCGAAGCCGAAGGCCAGAAGCTGCGCGCTGGTCGCCGCGGCGCCGAAGATGATTCCGGCAAGCGGGTTGAAACCGGGTGCGATGCCACTCGCCAGGAACACGCCCAGGCCGCTCATGATCGCGGCCAGCAGTTTGCGCGGCACGGCGGGCGGCTTGGCGATGGTACGCGCAGCATAGGCGGCATCGGCCTTGAGGCCCTCGTTCAGTGTCACCGCCGACGAGATCAGAAGACCGAAAGCCCCCAGTTCCACCACCATGCCCAATGCGTCGCCGGACCGAATTTCACCGATCGCGGACAGCAGCAGCGGGATCGGCGCGACGAACAGTGCACGTGCCGCGATGTTCACCCTCGAGGCACGGCGTCCGCGAAAGCGCGCACCGGCCTCGGGCGGGGTGCCGGCAGGGCCCGTAGACGGGTCGGAACCCGGCTCCGGGCTGAAACGTCCGCCATAACGCTGCGTCATCAGAATACCCCCGCGCCGCCCCAGGCGCGCAGTGCCGAGAACAGGATGATCGCCAGCAGCACGATCGCGGCAAAACCGCGCAAGGTGCGGTCCTTCATGAATAATCCCCCTGGTTGCGGCGGAGCGTATCACGCTGTGTCGGGATCACATAGAGCCTGTGGAACCCTGCGGCGCGGCCGCGGCGGATTGCTCATGACGGCGGACGGCGTCCAGTTTCCGGCGATAACCGGACTGGATGATCTCGACCCCGAACAGCACCGCGACCGAGAAGTAGAAAGTGGATTTCGCCATCGGCTCGACCGCATAGCCGAATAGGTGCAGATGCGCCTCGTGGCCGCCTTCGCCCAGCAGGACGATGCCGACGATCAGCAGGACGAACAGGCCGAGTACCTCGTACATGCGGTTCTTCTTGATGAAGGTCGCGACCCCGTCGGCCAGCACCAGCATTGCCACCCCCGAGGTGATGATCGCGATGGCAAGAACCGGGAACACCTCGGTGATGGCCAGCGCGGACAGGATCGAATCGAAACTGAAGATCAGGTTCATCAGCACGATCATGGTGATCACTTGGCCGGCGGTCTTCCTCTTGTCGCCGTTCACCGGGTTTTCCAGGTGCTCCATCGACAGCAGGTGGCCTATTTCCTTGACCGCCGTGTACATGATGAAGACCCCGCCAAACAGGAACACGCAGACCGCGAAGTTGAAGTCGCCCTCGATCAGGCCGGGGAAGTTCAGGCTGAAGAATGGCGCCTCGAGCGCGCCGATCAACTGGATCATCGCAAACAGCAGCACTATGCGCAGCGCGATGGCAATCAGGATGCCCATCCGCCGCACGCGGGCCTGGTCGACGATCGGGGCGCGCTGGCTTTCTATCGAAATGTACTGAAGGTTGTCGAAGCCCAGAACTGCCTGCAAGAAGATCAGAACGGCAAGGTTCCCCAGGTTCCCCAGGGTGAACAGATCGGCCATGCGCGTGGAATCCCGTTGATGAAACGCCCCTTGTTCGCACGTACTTAGCATGACCTAGGGCCGAAAACAGGCTTTGTTAGGGTGCCGCTGCGACACCCGGATTGAGCGACTCGGGCGATTCGGGTTAAGAATCGGCACGGGATCGCCTTTGGGGGAAGGCGCGGGGTCCCCATTCAGGTCGGCTCCGGTCAGCCCAGCCCTCGATCAGCGGTACTTCCGACGAACCGGCGCGTTTTGCGTCATTGAACTATGAATGGACTCCGCAATGGCTAAAGGCACCGTCAAGTGGTTCAACACCGAAAAGGGCTACGGGTTTATCCAGCCCGAGGGTGGCGGCAAGGACGTATTCGTGCATATCACGGCCGTTCAGGCTGCTGGTCTGACGACACTCAGCGAACAGCAGCCGATCGAATACGAACTTCAGCAGGGGCGCGACGGTCGGCAGATCGCGGGCGATCTGAGGGTCTGACTCGGCGCGTCCCGGAACCGGCTCAGAACTTGAGCCGGCGGTATTTCTCGGGATCGAAATCGCAGGCGAAACCGTCGCCGTCCGGGTCCAGGTTGTACCGGTCGGTGTTGGGACCGCCGTTCGCAAGGAACTGGCGCTGTGCCTCTTCGTTGGATTCGAAGCGGCGGCAGACCGAGGCGGACTGCATCCGGTCGCGGAAAACGGGCCGGTTGTAGACCTTCGTTCCCACGGGATGCGAGGTTTCGCGCGCGAACGCGACGACGTTGGCGTTGATGTCCTGCTGCGGCACCGGTTCGGGATCGATCACGACGAGCTGGCTCTGGGCGGCTTGGCGACGGCGTTCGGCCGCCTCGCGCTGACGCTTCTGCTCTTCCTGGGTCGACAGCGAAAGGTTGATGCTTTCGCTGTTCGGGTCGATGCCGATATCCTCGGCGCCCGGCATGGCGCCGGTGCCGGGAGTTGCGGGCAGGGTGCCGGTGGCAACCTGGGTGCCTGTTGCAGGCTGTACGGGCTGCGGCTGGGCAGACGATGCCGCACCGCTCGGCGCGGTCGAGCGCAGCACCTCGGTCACATCCTGGGCAAGTTGCGCATTCGGGTCCGGGTTGACCGACACGGCACTGCGCGGCGCGTTGTCGGCCGACGCCTGCTGCTGCGGCGTGGCATAGGTTCCGCCGTAGCCACCCTGACCGTCCGGATAGGTCGGATAGCCGGGCGAAAGCGGCGCGGGAGGCGGAGGATCGAAATAACCCTGGCCGCCCGCGGGCGCACCGGAATCACAGGCCGACAAAGCGGCCACAGCAGCCACCAGTACCAGATAAGGTCTCATTTCTTGCCTCGCCTCGTTAAGCGGCGTTCACCACCATTTTTCGGCATGGTGCGCGAAACCGGCGGATTTTTCCAGTGCATAGGCGGTATTCAGCAGATCTGCCTCTTCCCAGGGGCGTCCGATCAGCTGCAGACCCAGCGGCAGACCCTGCGACGACAGCCCGGTCGGAACCGCAATGCCGGGCAGGCCGGACAGGTTCACGGTGACGGTGAAGACGTCGTTCAGATACATCTGGATCGGGTCCGCGTCGGCCATCTCGCCGATGCCGAAGGCGGCCGAGGGCGTCGCCGGCGTCAGGATCGCGTCGACCCCGTCGGCATAAGCCTTCTCGAAGTCCTGCTTTATCAACGTGCGGACCTTTTGCGCCTTCTTGTAATAGGCGTCGTAGTAGCCTGCCGACAGCACATAGGCGCCGATCATGATGCGGCGCTGCACCTCGGGGCCGAAGCCCTCGGCGCGGGTCTTTTCGTACATCTCGGTGATGCCGTCGCCCGGGCCCAGCTTGGCGCGGTGGCCATAGCGCACGCCGTCATAGCGGGCGAGGTTGGACGAGGCCTCGGCCGGGGCGATGACGTAATAGGC
>JBFHFG010000265.1:0-5112 GCA_041583815.1 Halovulum sp. | reverse complement strand
GGGAAAACGCCCCTCTGCATGGTCTTGAGCGACGCACCGCAGGCCAGACCCTCGGGCGTGCTTGGCGGGGGCCCTACTGCAACCCACCGCGCGACCTAGGCGGAATGAACGACCAGATGCCGAAACAAGGACTGCCGTTCGGAAGCCTTTTGACCCTCGCCGTCGCCGTGGGTGTCGGCGCGGTGTTCGATGCTTTCGGTGTACCGCTTGGATGGCTTGTGGGGGCGATGCTTGCCACCGCCTGCGCCAGCCTGTTCCGCTTTCCCCAGTTCCAGCCGAAACCGGTGATGCCTTATGCGCGTGGGGCGGTCGGCACCATGCTTGGCGCGTCGGTCACGCCCGGCGTCTTTGCCGCCCTGACGGAGTGGTGGCCTTCGCTCCTGATGATGTCCGCCCTGATGATGACCGGCGTCATCGGAAACTACCGGATCTTGCGGCGCTGGTTCGGCTTTCAATCGATGGATGCGGCGCTTTGCGCCATGCCGGGCGGCATCGCCGAGATGATCGTCCTTGGCGAACAGGCCGGCGCGGACGCAAGGCGCGTCGCCATCGTCCACGCGTTGCGGATCGCGCTGTCCATCCTGATCATCCCGGTCATCGCAGGCTGGGCTTTCCACCTGTCCGTCACCAGCGATGGCGGCGGTACATCGATTTCCATGACGGACTGGCTCTGGTTCGCGGGCTGCGTGGTGTCAGGCGTCCTGGCGGACCGCTGGCTGAAGGCACTTCCGGCGGGGTTCGTCCTTGTCCCCATGGCGCTCAGCGCGGCGCTGCATCTGAGCGGTACAAGCGACTTTCTGATCCCGCCGATCGTTTCGATCACGGTGCAGGTCGTGATCGGCATGAACGTCGGCGCGCGCTTTCTGGGGTTCTCGCTGCGCGAACTGGCGCGGGTGGCGCTGTCGGCCGCCGTGATCGTGGGCGTGCAGATCATCCTTGCGGTGACAGCCGCGATGGCGATGGGACGGGCGGGCCGCGGGGATGCATTGGCGTTGATGCTCGCCTACGCCCCCGGTGGCCTGGCCGAGATGTCGCTGATCGCCATCGGCATGGGGCGCGAGGTGGCGTTCGTCGCATTCCACCACATCCTGCGGGTTCTGACCGCTCTGCTGCTGGCCCCGCCAATCCTGAAACGCCTTGGCAAAGGTGCGACATGACCTCCACCCGAAAGACGCCCACCGGGCTGACCGTGACCGACCTGCCATCCGTTCTCGGGGCGCGGCTTTCCCGGTTGCCCCATGTCCTGCGGCTGCTGGCCGAGAACCATCTGCGTGCGACGCATCAGCCTGCGCCGCTGGTCACCGCACTTGGCGACTGGCTTGCGGGCCGGTCGCCGGCGTTCGAATTCACCTACCGGCCGAACCGCCTGCTGATGCATGACACGACCTGTACCCCCGCGCTTGCCGACATCGCCGGGCTGCGCGACGCTGTGGCCGAGGCGGGCGGCGATCCGGAATTGCTGTCTCCCTGCCTGCCGGTAGAGGTGTCGGTCGATCACTCGCTGGCCGTGGATCGGTTCGCGTCGGCGGCTGCACTGTCTGAAAACGCCCGGACCGAGATCGCCCGGAACCGCGAGCGGTATGCCTTCATGAAATGGGCCTCGGCAAACCTGCCGGGGGTGCATGTCAATCCGCCGGGCACGGGGATCATGCACACGCTCAACCTTGAACAACTGGCCACAGTGCTTGCGGTCGGACCAGACGGCTCCGCGCATCCCGACATGCTGCTGGGGACCGACAGTCACACGACGATGATAAACGGGATCGGGGTCATGGGGTGGGGGATCGGCGGGCTCGAGGCCGAGGCGGTGATGTTCGGCGAACCGGCGACCCTTGCGTTCCCGCATGTGGTGGGGGTGAAACTGGTCGGTGCGCTGCGCGCGGAAGCGCTTGTCACCGACCTGGCGTTGGAGATCACGCACCAGCTGCGCGGCATGGGCGTCGCAGGCTGCTTCGTCGAGTTTTTCGGACCGGGGGTGGCGGCCCTGACGGCTGATGAACGTGCTGTCATCGCCAACATGGCGCCCGAATACGGCGCCTCGACCGGTTTTTTCGGGATCGATGCCCGAACTGTTGCCTACCTGCGCCGGACCGGTCGCCCGGACGCCCTGACAGATGCCATCGAGCCTGCGTTCCGGACCATGGGCCTGTGGTTCGATCCCGACGACTCCCCCCGGTTCGACCGGATCACCAGTATCGATCTGACCCGCATCCGCCCGTCGATCTCGGGGCCGCGGCGCCCGCAGGATCGGCGCGCAGCCTCGGATGCCGCCTCGGCGGTGGAGGAAGCGATAGGCCGCCCGCTGCAGCAAGCACCTACGGAGGGCGTACCTGACGGGGCAGTCGGGGTCGCGGCGATCACCAGTTGCACCAACACGTCGGACCCGCGCCTGCTGATCGCAGCGGGGCTGCTGGCCCGCAAGGCAAGGGCGCTCGGGCTGACCACGGCCCCCTGGGTCAAGACGTCACTTGCGCCGGGTTCGCCCTCGGCACGGGACTACCTTGCCCGGTCCGGTCTGCTTGACGATCTGGCGGCGATGGGCTTCGACATCGTCGGGTTTGGCTGCACCACGTGCATCGGGAATTCCGGTCCGCTGCCCCAGGAGGTCGAAAGCGCGCTGCAACAGGGACGCGCGATTACGGCGGTCCTGTCCGGAAACCGGAATTTTCCGGGCCGGGTTCATCCCAAGCTGGACCTCGCCTATCTCGCATCGCCGGAACTGGTGGTGGCTTACGCGCTGCGCGGAACGGTTCGGGGCGATATCCTGGCCGACCCGCTGGGGGTCGGGCTGACTGGAACCGATGTTCGGCTTGCCGACATCTGGCCCACGCCCGACGAAATCGACGCCGCTATGGCGGTGGGCTTCCGCACCAGCGATGTGCCGGCCGCCTTCGCACGGGCCGCCGCGAACCCCGAATGGGATTCGATCGAGGCGCCGAATTCCGCCCTGTTTCCCTGGGATGACCGGTCGAGGAACCTGCGCCGGCCGAAGTTCGCCTCGCTTGATCAGAAGGAGCGGCTGGGGCTGTACGCGGCGCAGGCCCTCATGGTCCTGGGCGACGATATGACGACCGACCATATCTCGCCGGCGGGGTGGATCGACCCCGCAAGCGCCGCCGGGACATGGCTGCTGGATCGCGGCGCGGATCCGCGCGACCTGAATGTCTACGCGGCCTATCGCGGGAACTGGGAAGTCATGCTGCGCGGGCTGTGCACCAATCGGCTTGCCGTGAACCACATCGGGCGGAACCTGCCCCCCGCATGGACCGAGCTTGAAGGTGGGCTCAGGCTTCCGCTTCACGAGGCTGCGGATATGCTGTCGGCTCTGGAACGCTCGACCATAATTCTGGCCGGGGACCGCTATGGCATGGGGTCGAGCCGCGATTGGGCCGCCAAGGGCGTGGCCCTTCTGGGGGTGCGGGCCGTGGTTGCCCGCAGCTTCGAACGCATCCACCGTCAGAACCTCATCGGCATGGGTATCCTGCCGATAGAGATCCTGGACGACTGGGTTCCGCACCGCGCAGGCATCACGCCGCTCGACCGGTTCGACATTTCAGCCCACCCTGAGACGCTTCGCCCGGCGGCCCCGGTTCCGGTTGTCCGAATACATGCGTGCGGCACCCGGCAACCCATTTCCTGCCGGGCCGCCATTGAAACGGCCCGGGAGGTGGACATTCTGCGCAAGGGCGGGGTGCTTTCGGCGATCCTTGCCGGAACGCTTGGAAACCTCCGCCCCTGACCGGCGTAGGCGCGCCTCAGTCCGGCAACAGGGCGCTGGCCCGGTCGACTCCATGCGCTTCGAGGATGTCGCCGACGATGCCCCGCCGCAGCGCGTCGTCAAGAAAGGCCGACAACGCGCGCGACGCGTCCGGCCGACCGGCTGGCATCGCCATGGCCTGGCGGATTTCCATGAATGGCGGCATCAGAACCCGCGCGCCCTGACGCTTGGCGGCTTCGCCTTCCATGGCCTGCCGGATCCCGGCGATCGCCTGAACCTCGGTACGATCCAGTGCGTCGAGCGCGGCAAGGATATCGTCATGGACCACCAGATTCTCGGCACCGGGCTTCCGCTGAAGTGTCAGCGTGTAGGCGCTTCCTTTCACGGTTCCCACCTTCTGCCCCGATGCCACGAGGGACGGCGCATCAGCCGCGTCGCACTGCGGTCCGGCAAGATAGCATCCCTCGATCCGTACATAGGGATCGGTAAAGGTGATCGTCTTTGCCCGCTCCGGGTCGACGGCCAGAAAGCAGACGTCCCATTCATCGTTCGTCGCGCTCGATGAAACGTCCACCGCGCGCTCGTATTCGACGAATGCCAGCTCCAACCCAAGGTGACGGGCCAGTGTCCGGGCAAGATCCACGCTTATGCCGCGGGGCTTCCCCGTGGCGTCGCGGCTGACAAGCACCCGGTTCCCGTGGTTGAGCGCAACCCGAAGCGTGCCTGTAGGCGCAAATTGCGCGATCGTGGTTGATGTCATTGGTTCCTCGCCAAGTATGACTCTGCGGTGGTTTGATTGCATTTATGTTTTTATAAAAGCAATGAATAAAGACGCCAGATCGCGCGGTGTCGGCGCGCCCGAGTTGCTGGCCGACCGTCGTGCATCCGAACGCGCAGACGACTGCAACGGGCGAACTCCTCCCCCAAACGTGCTTGCTGGTGACCGGGGAACGGCCACCAGCAAACCGGTTGTCAGCAGATGAAAGCCGCCTCAGGCTGCTTCATGGCGCGTGAAAACCTCGGTCGAGCCGTCGCGCAGGATAAGGTGGACGTCATAGGCGTCGCGGTCGTCCTCCGGCCCCATGCCCGGCGAGCCATAGGGCATTCCGGGCACGGCAAGGCCCACCGCGTCCAGGCGTTCGACCAGTAGGCGTTCGATATCCTCGACAGGCACATGTCCCTCGATCATGTAGCCGTCTATCTCTGCGGTGTGGCACGACATCATCTCCACCGGGATGCGGTTGGAAAGCTTGTGCCTGGTAAGTGCGGCACCCCGGGCAGGTTCTACGGTCACGGTGAAGCCGGCTGCCTCGACGATGTCGATCCAGGCGGTGCAGCAGCCGCAATCGGGGTCTTTGAGGACGTGCATCGTCCGGCCCGCGGCCAGGCCCGTG
>JBFHFG010000264.1:0-5126 GCA_041583815.1 Halovulum sp. | reverse complement strand
TGCTTGGCCCAGTAGGTCGCGACGTATCGCGTCAGGTTCAGAAGCCCGGATTTCGACGCGGCATAGGACACCGCCTTGTAGAACGGCACACCGTCACGTTCTTCGCGATAGGCATAAAGCGCCTGGTTGGGCGACACCATTCCGTAGATCGAGCCGACGTTGATGATGCTGCCACGGCCCGCCCTGGCCATGCGCGCGCCGACCACCTGGCAACACAGCATCACACCGGTCAGGTTCACGTCGATGATCTCATCCCAGTATTTCTGGGGATAGTCCTCGAACGGGGCATTCTGCGCGGCCGAGCCGTCCGGCTTGGAATCGATGCCCGCGTTGTTCACCAGGACGTGCGGCACACCCCAGTCATTGCAAAGCTGGGCAGTCGCATCTTCCAGCGCCTGCTTGTCCGTGACGCTGGCAACGTAAACGCGGATGTTGTCGGTGATGCCGGGAAACAGGTCCGCCAGGGCCGCGTCATCGATCGGGCGACGGCTGAAAATGGCGACGCGCGCCCCGGCCTCAACCAGGCCTTTCGTGAAATCGCGACCAAGCTGGCCAAGCCCGCCAGTAACGATGGCAATGCGTCCGGTTAAGTCGAAAACGTCGGTCATTGGGCCTCACCTATTCATTAATTCCGGACATATGACATATGTCATATGTTGACTCAACATGTTTGTGCGACCAACCGCACAGAGGCGAACCCATAGACTACCTACGGGGCGCCCCACGGGCAGAAGCGTTCATGTTGGAAAAGGGTGCGAAGCCCGCGCCTACGTCTTGACTGCCCCAAGCCGCGGGCAGACGTCAACCTAGCGGGCGTTGCCGGTTGTAGGATCTAGGCGGTCGCGTAGCGCATCGCCCAGCAGGCTGATCGACAGCGTCGTCAGCACGATCAACATGCCGGGCATCACCGCGATCCACCAGGCGCGAGCCAGGCTGTCCCGGCCGCTGCCAAGAAGCTGGCCAAGGCTGGTCAGCGGCGGCTGGATCCCGAGCCCCAGAAAGCTGAGGCCGGATTCCAGCAGGATCGTTTGCGGAAAGTTCAGCGTCGCCTGCACGATGATCACGTTGGCCACCGTGGGCAGGATGTGCCGCATATCGATAACCATGGGCGAAACGCCGATGGCCCGCGCCGCATCGACATAGGGCAGCGTATGCGCCGACAAGGAGCTGTTGCGGACAAGACGGGCATAGGTCTCCCACCCGTAGACGCCCAGCAGGATGACGAACAGGATCGTAGAGCTGCCGAACACCGCCAGGACCGCCAGCGCGATGATCATGAAGGGGATCGCCGTCTGGAAATCGATCAGTGCCGTGACGACGCCGTCGACGACAACATTGCCGCGCGCGGCCAGCAGGCCCAGGAACGTGCCCAGGGCGGCGCCGATCAGCGTGCCCACCAGCGCCAACCCAAGGCTGACACGGGCTCCGACGACAAGCCTTTCCAGCAGGTCGCGGCCCAGCCCGTCGGTCCCCAGTGGGTGATCCCAGCCGCCGCCCAGAAACACTGGCGGCTGGTTCCGGTCCAGCAGGGACGAGGTCGAATAGTCATGCGGCGTCAGGAATGATCCGAACGTGGCAAACAGAACGACCAGGCCGAACACGATGAAGGGCAGCGCGATCTTCAGCGATGGGGTTTTCATGCGGCGTTCCTGCGGGCGGTGCCAATTCGGGGGTCGAGCACGCCGAGCGCGACGTCGATGATCGCGTTCGTCACCGCCACCGCGAAGGCCGAGAAGATGACGACGATCTGAACGATTGCAAGGTCCCGCTCCGAGACCGAGATGACCAACAGACGCCCGATGCCCGGCCAGGCAAACACGGTTTCGGTCACCACGGCCCCGACAATCATGGTGCTGACGCTGAACCCCAGAAGGCTGATCAGCGGGATCAGGATCGCGCGCATGGCATGCACGAACAGCACCCGCGACGGCGCAAGCCCCTTGGCCCGTGCGGTTTCGATATAGGGCTGGTTCAGCACCTCCAGCAGCGATGACCGTGTCATGCGGGCATAGGCGCCCGACGCAGCGAAGCCGAGGGTGATCGCCGGCATGATCAGGCTTTGCCAGCTGTCGAACCCACTGCTTGGCAACCAGCGCAGGTTCAGGGTGAACAGAAGGATCAACAGGATTCCGAAGAAGAAGTTCGGCGTCGAGAAGCCGAGGACCGAGATGGTCATGACAGTCCGGTCGATCATCGTATCGCGGTGGAGCGCAGCGATGATCCCCACGCTCACCCCCAGGACCACCGCGATCACGAGCGCGGTACCGGTCAGGACCAGGGTCGCCGGAATGCGGTCGAGTACAAGGTCCAGGGCAGGGCCGTTGGTGCGGAACGAATACCCGAAATCACCGCGCAGCATCGCGTTCAGGTAACCGAAGTATTGCGAGGCCAGCGAACCGCCAAAGCCATACCGCTCGCGGTAGACGTCGATGATGTCCTGCGGCAGGTCGTTGGGCAGCAGCGCGGACATCGGATCGCCCGACAACCGCAGCATCAGGAACACGAAGGTCGCGGCTGCCCAGACTGTCAGGATGACGCGGAATGATCGCCACAGAATTAATCGCGCCAAGTAACCACCATTCGATCTGTTTGGTTGACAATCCTTCGCTTGACCTAGAGTAACCTTTGAAAATTGTCCACGACCCGGAGCGTGAATGATCCTCGACATTCAAAGCCTGACCGTCCGGTTCAAGGTCGGGCAGGGCATGGTTCACGCGGTCGACGATGTGTCGCTAGGCGTGGCGGCCGGGGCAATGCTTGGCGTCGTCGGGGAATCCGGCTCGGGAAAATCGCAGCTGTTCAAATCGATCTGCCGGTTGTCCAGCGGCCATGTCGCGGGACGCGTGATCTATGACGGGCAGGACATTCTTGCCTTGGGCAGCAAGGATCTGAACCGGTTTCGCGGCGGCGATATCGCTTACGTCTTCCAGGATTCAATGACCGCGCTAAACCCGTTCCTGCGGCTGCGCGTCCAACTTGCCGAAGTCGCCGAACGGCACCTGGGCGTAAGCCGGTCGCAGGCGGTCGCACGGGCGCGGGATCTTCTGGTGCAGGTCCGCATTCCCGACCCCGACCGCGTGCTTGCAAGCTATCCGCACGAGCTGTCCGGCGGGATGCGCCAACGCGTCGTCATTGCTATGGCGCTGATGGGCAATCCGAGGGTGCTGATCGCGGACGAACCCACCACCGCCCTGGACGCGACCGTACAACTTCAGATCCTGCGGCTTCTGAAAACGCTGAACGAGGAAACCGGGGTATCCGTGGTGCTGATCTCGCACGACATGGGCGTGGTCTCGGCCATTTGCGACGAGATCGCCGTGATGTACGCGGGGCGGCTGGTCGAGCGAAACAGGGCAGCGACGCTGCTGTCCACGCCCCGACACCCGTATACGCGGCGGTTGATCGACAGCATGCCCGATGTCGCCCATCCCCGCGCTCGTCGGCTTGAAGGTATACCCGGCACCCTGCCTGCGGCCGATGCCCCGCGCAGCCGGTGCCTGTTCGCGGACCGATGCCTGCGCGCAGATACGCCGTGCAGGCAAATCGCCCCGGCGCTTGCCCCGGAAGGCGGCGGCGCCTTCGCCTGTCATCACCCGCTGGAGATTGCATCGTGACCCAGAACGTGGCGGATAGGCTCGAAGTACGCGACCTGTCGGTAACCTACGCGACCGGCGGCGGACCGTTGCGGCCGAAGCGCCAGTTGCGGGCCGTCCAGCAGATGAGCTTTCAGGTGCATCGTGGGCGGACGCTGGGCATCGTGGGCGAGTCAGGCTGTGGAAAGTCCTCGCTGGCGCGGGCCCTGATCGGGCTGGCGCCGGTGTCCGGCGGCGAGATTGACTGGCTGGGGCAGCGTATCTCGGGCCTGCCCGAACAGGCGTTCCGGCCATTCCGTAAGGACATCCAGATGGTGTTCCAGGACCCGTTCGCCGCGCTGAACCCACGGCTGAAGGTCGTCGACCTGATCGCCGAGCCACTACGCACCCACATGCCCGGCCTGGCAGGCACCAAGTTGCGCGACCGGGTCGGCGAAGTGCTGGCCACCGTGGGCCTGCCAACCGAGATCATGGGACGCTTCCGGCACGAACTGTCCGGCGGGCAGGCGCAGCGCGTCGGGATCGCCCGTGCCATCGTGACGAACCCCAGCCTGCTGATCTGCGACGAGGCCGTCAGCGCGCTGGACGTGTCGGTTCAGGCGCTGATCCTGAACCTGTTTCGGGACCTCCAGGAACGGATGAATTTCGCGATGATATTCATCAGCCACGACCTTGGCGTGGTGAAATACATCTGCGACGACGTCCTTGTGCTCTACCTCGGGCGGATCATGGAGGCAGGTCCTTGTGATCAGGTTCTCACCAATCCGCGCCATCCCTATACCCGGCTGCTGCTGCAATCTTCGCTCAGTCCGGCTGACGCACCAGCGCGCGTTGCCGCGGCGAAAGCCGACACGGTCGAGCCGCCGTCGCCACTGGCCCCGCCGACCGGCTGCCCGTTCCGCACCCGCTGCGCGCGCGCGACCGCCACCTGCGAGGTGTTACCGCCGCTGCGTGACATGGGGCCGGGAAAGATCGCCTGCCATTTTCCACTTGATCAGACAGAGGCCACTTGATGGACGGAACCGCCCCAGACTTCGTGACCGCCGAAGCATTCGCGCGGCAGTTCCAGCCGTTGATGGAGGCGCCGGTCCCCGACGAGGACCACGCCCACCTGATGCGGCTGGTGGCCGACACCATCGCCATTGCCGCCTACGCCCGGTCCGAAAGGATCGGGGCCTGCGGCGTCGATGAAACCGGCCCCGCGATAGCCGGCCCAGCCGAGATCTGGGGAACCGGCACCCAGACCGACCCCGAGTCCGCCGCGATGCTGAACGGCACGGCCGCCGAAGCGCTGGATTTCCAGGAGGTCTTCATCGACGGCCGGAACAATGGGCACGCCGCCGTGGTCATCGTCCCGGCGCTTGTCGCGCTGGACGCGGCGAACCCGTCCGCCGACCGGCTGCTGCGTGCCTTGCGCGTGGCGTTTGCCGCCAACGCGATGCTGGCACGCGCCCTTGGCCGTGGTCACCGGGCGGGCGAGGTCGGCTTTCGCACCACCAGCCTGACAGCCCCGATCGCCGCTGCGCTGGCGGG
>JBFHFG010000263.1:0-5128 GCA_041583815.1 Halovulum sp. | reverse complement strand
GGCCGGTGACCAGCGGCGTGCCGTCCTCGAGCGCGGCCAGCACCCGGTCGGGCAGGTTGGGATCGGGCTGCGCCATGACTTGTGAGGTCACGTTGACCTCGTCTGGCGTTTCGAGTCCGTAGAATGGGCTGCCCTCGCGGAACGGGCGCAGGGCCTTGGGCGCACCCCATGACATCGCGCCGCCGACGCTGCGGCCCCCGGCGCGCAGACGCACGGGCAGCAGCGGATCCTCGTCCAACTGTCCCTCGCCCGAGGCCGCAAGGCGCGGCCCGGCAAAGCGGACCAGCAGGCCGCCTTTCTCGATCCATTCGATCAGGCGCTCACGCTCGGTTTCCGCTACCGCGCCGACGTCGGCAAAGACGATCACGTCGGGTTGGGCGGACAGTATATCGACCAGCGGGGCCTCGATCAGGTCAGCGGAATCTTCCAGCGCCGTGCGCAGATAGTGCAGCGGATCGACCAGCCGCTGAGCCTCGCCCGCGTCGCCACCGGCAAGCAGTCCGACCTTGCGGCGTTTCAGTCCGTCATCGGCCAACGCGACGGCCCCGGCAGAGCGTTCGCCCTGGATGGCAAGGCGCGTCACCCGGTTGCGCAGTTCCACGGGCAGGTCCAGCGCGACCTCCTTGGCGGCGCTGTCGTCCGGCTCGAACACCACGCGCTGCGCACCCAGAACACGCTCGATCCCCAGCGGGTCGGCGCCGATGGCGGCAATCTCGACCGAGCGTCCGGCGCCGCCCTCGGGGCGCAGCACCTCGGTCTTGAGCGCGCCGTCCGAGAAGCTGGGCGCGGTCAGCGCCAGGGGCGTGCGCGGGTCTGCGATCATCCGCACCGCACCACGATCCGTCAGCGCGTCGAAGAAGGCCTGGTCGCCCGCGGTGGCGATGCCATCGGTCAGCCAGACGGTCTCGAATCCCTCGTCCTCGACCGTCGCCAGCCATTCGGCAAAGGCGGTGCGGTCTGGCCCCCAGGCTTGCGGGGCGAGGCCCGCGACGCGGTTCGCCCAGCCCTCGGCGGCGCGGAACGGCAGGCGCGGTTCGCCCGGGACGGGTTCGGCCAGCGACAGCAGCGCGGCGGGGCGGCCATCGCGGGCGGCCTGGTCAAGGATGTCGGCGGCGCGGGCTTGCCGCTGTGCCCAGTCGGGTGCCGAGGCCCAGCCGCCGTCCATCAGCACCAGCACGGGGCCGGTGCCGCGTTCGCGCACGTCGGGGTTCAGCACCGGGTCGGCGAACGCGATGATCGCGGCGGCCAGCGCGCCCATGCGCAGGGCCAGCAGCCACCACGGCGTGCGCTCGGGCATCCGCTCGGGGTCCTTCAGGCCCATCAGCAGCCGCACGCCGGGGAACATGCGGCGCGCGGGCGCGGGCGGCACAGCGCGCAGCAGCCACCACAGGATCGGCAGCACGATCAGCGCCGCCAGCAGCCAGGGTGCGAGGAACGAAAGCCCGCCGAGTGTCAGCATCTACCGCAGCCCCCCGATCGCCATGTAGAGCCAGAGCAGCGCCGCCCGCGGGCTTTCCGAGGTGCGGTGGATGGTGAACTGCCAGCCGGTGTTGCGGGCCACGTCGCGCAACAGTTCGCGCCGTTCGGACAGCCGTTTGCGGTAGGCGTCGCGCAGGGCGCGGGCGCGCTGGGTCTCGAACTCGACCGAGCCGCCGACGGACCGGAAGATCGTGCGCCCGTCGAAGGGGAAATCTTCCTCGGTGTCGTCGACGATCTGCAGAAACACGCCCGAGACGTTGTTCTGCGCGGCATGGGCGAGGGCGGGAAAGACCTGCTCCTTGTCGCCCATGAAGTCCGACAGGAACACCGCCCGCCCGCTGGAGCGGTACTGCGCCTGTGGCGGCTTACCGTAATCCGGTCTCCCCTCGCGGTCCTGCGCCAGTTCCATCGCGATGCGGTTCAGTTGCAGTTCGCCCGTCCGCGGCTGCACCGCGTCGGTGCCCAGCAGCGAAACCCGCTCGCCCGCCTTGACCAGCAGCACCGCCAGCGCCAGCGACAGCAGGCGGGCGCGTTCGGCCTTGGTGAACTCGGACTTGTCGCCCTTGTAGTCCATCGCCTGCGCGTCGTCGCACCAGATCGAGACGGTCTGCGCGGCCTCCCATTCCTTCTGGCGGATGTACTGGATGTCGGACCGGGCCGAGCGGCGCCAGTCCACCTGGGTCAGCACGTCGCCGGGCACGGCGCGCCGGTATTGCCAGAAATTCTCGCCGATCCCGGCGCGCCGTCGGCCGTGGACGCCGAAGGCGACGGTCATCGCCAGCCGCTCGGCCTCGGCCAGCAGCGGCGGCAGCGACCCGCCGACCTTCTCGGCATCGCCGCGCAGGCGCGTGGCGCGGCTGGCGGTGCTTTCGGTCACGCGGCGATGTCCGTCTGAAGCGTTTCAGAGACCAGTTCGGCGATAACCGTGTCGAGGGTGCGTCCGGCGGCGCGTGCTGCGAAGGTCAGTGCCATGCGGTGCACCAGGATCGGATGCGCCAGCGCGGCTACATCGTCGACCGAAGGCGCAAGCCGCCCGTCCATCAGGGCGCGGGCGCGGACCGTCAGCATCAGCGCCTGTGCGGCGCGGGGGCCGGGGCCCCAGGCGATTTCATCCTGGACCAGCGCGCTGGTGTCCTCGGTGCCCGGTCGTGCGGCGCGGACCAGGTCGAGGATCCTGTCCACCACCTGCTCGCCCACCGGCATGCGGCGAATCAATTCCTGCGCCTTCAGCAGTCCGGCGGCGTCGAAGACCTGTTCGGCCTGGGCGTCGTCCGAACCCGTGGTCGCCAGCAGGATGTCCCGCTCGGCCTCGCGGTCCGGGTAGCCGACGTCGATCTGCAGAAGGAAGCGGTCAAGCTGCGCCTCGGGCAGGGGATAGGTGCCCTCTTGTTCAATCGGGTTCTGTGTGGCCAGAACGTGGAACGGCCTGGCCAGCACACGCTCGGCCCCGGCGATAGTCACGCGCTTTTCCTGCATTGCCTGCAGCAGCGCGGACTGGGTGCGCGGGCTGGCGCGGTTGATCTCGTCCGCCATCAGAAGCTGGCAGAACACCGGGCCCTCGATGAACTTGAACGTCCGGCTGCCGTCGGCGCCGGTTTCCAGCACCTCGGCGCCCAGGATGTCCGACGGCATCAGGTCGGGGGTGAACTGGACGCGATTCGCATCCAGGCCCATGACGGTGCCCAGTGCCTCGACCAGGCGGGTCTTGGCAAGGCCCGGCGCGCCGACCAGCAGGGCGTGACCGCCACACAGCAGGGCGTTCAGCGTCAGGTCCACGACCTTTTCCTGGCCGATGACGCGGCGGGCCAGCATCTCGCGGGCACGGGACAACGAGGCGGCCGTCGCCTCCATCGCCGCGATCATCTCGCCATTGTCTTCCGCGACGGTGTCGGTCATGTGAGGCTCCTGTAAATGGGGCGTCGGGCCCTGGCCGCCTGTTGCGGGGCCACCTGACTCGAAGCTAACGTTTCGGCCGGAAAGGGCAATGATGGGCAACTCCAGTGTACCGATTGTGAACCAAGTCCCGCCGATGCGGAAGGGGCGGCCGTGCTGACGATAGATGCAGGCCGCATCCGGCGCGTGCGGTGGAACGCCGTGCCCCTTCATCCACGGCGCGTCGTGTTCCTGATAACGCCGAAGTGCGGCAATTCGGCGATAAAATACGCGCTGCTTCAGGCCGGAGGCGAAAGCGAGCCGCGCGCCGTGCACCGCCGCTCCGAAACCTGGAGCCCGGCTCAGGTTGCGCGATCCGGCTATTCCGGGATCGCGGTGGTGCGCAATCCATACGCGCGCGCGGTATCGATCTGGCACGACAAGGTGGCGCAGGGCGGCGACGGCGGATTGCTGAAATACCCGGGAATCGAGGTTGGCCAGCCGTTTGTGGACTTCCTGCGCGCGGCGCAGAAGGTGGGCGAACGTGGCAATCGTCACATCCGGTCGCAATGGGTGGGCATGTTTCACCGGGGCCGGTTCCTGGCCGACCGGGTGATCCGGCTGGAAGATCCGACCGGTTGGGAGGATCTGCGCCGCGATATCACCGAACTGCCCGAGCTGCCGCGCCGCAATGTCAGCAATGCCCCCGACTGGCGCGAGATCTGCCAGGGCGAGGCACAGGAACTGATCCTGCGCCGCTGGGGCCGCGATTTCGACACGTTCGGCTATTCGCGCGACCTGCCCTAGCGGCTGCCCGCCGCCGCGCTATGCTGACAGTATGCCCATGTTGGAGGGAGCGATATGACCGACGCGCCAGACAACAGCAGATCCGCCGCGCCCTCGGCCGAGGGCATCGCCGCCTCGGCCCGCACCGCCAAGGTCCGTGGCCCCGCGCCGGTGCACCTGTGGAACCCGCCGTTCTGCGGTGATCTGGACATGCGGATCGCGGCGGACGGGACCTGGTTCTACCTCGGCACGCCGATCGGGCGGAAACCACTGGTCAAGCTGTTCTCCTCGATCCTGAAGCGCGAGGGTGACAGGTACTTCCTCGTCACCCCGGTCGAGAAGGTCGGCATTACCATCGATGATGCGCCCTTCGTCGCCGTGGACTTCACCGCCGACGGACAGGGCAAGGCGCAGGAACTGACCTTCCGCACCCATGTCGATGACGAAGTGCCCGCGGGCCCCGACCACCCCATCGACGTGCGCCGCGACCCCGAGACCGACGAGCCCCGACCCTATGTCATGGTACGCAACGACCTCTGGGCGCTGATCGACCGCAAAAGCTTCTACCGGCTGGTCGAACTGGGGGAGCCTGCGGACGTGGACGGGCAGGCGTGGTTCGGCGTGCACTCGCGCGGTGTGTTCTTTCCGATCATCCCCGAGGCCGAACTGACCGCCTAGGCGAACGGATCCTGCGGATAGCCCACGCCCGCCAGGTACAGCCCGTCGGGCGGGCAGACCGGGCCGCAGGCGGCGCGGTCGCGGGCCTCCAGCGCCTTGCGGACATCGTCCGGCGTCCAGGCCCCCGCGCCGACCCGCTCCAGCGTTCCGACAAAGCTGCGCACCTGGTTGTGCAGGAAGCTGCGCGCGCGTACGTCGAACCGGTATTCGATGCCGTCGTGCCGTTCGACGGCGGTCACGTCCAGCCGGTCGAGCGTGCGGACCGGGCTGTCGGCCTGGCAGATCGACGAACGGAACGTCGTGAAGTCGTGCC
>JBFHFG010000262.1:0-5150 GCA_041583815.1 Halovulum sp. | reverse complement strand
GCCGGCTCACGCCGGCGGGGTTCGCCGATCTGAGGTGGCTAGTGCTGGCTCGACTCGAGGTCGTAGGCGCTCGCCATGATCCGACCCAGCGTCAGCAACTCGGCAGGGCGCGCCATGAAGGGCTCGGCCCCGTCGGTCGGGTTGTCCGGTCGCAGCGCCTCGTAGCGGAACCGATCCCCCCAGACCGGCATCTCGCCGCCATGCGCCCGGACCCCGGACCGTCCGTCGATCAAGGTCACCGTGTTCCACATTGGGAACGTGCCCTGGCCCATCCTCTCGGTCAGGCGGGTCAGGTCCGGCGTTTCGATCTGGAGCAGGTCCGCCATCGGGCCAGTCCCCATGCCATCCTCGCCGTGGCAACTGGCGCAGGCCGTCATGTATTCCTGCTTGCCGATCTCGACCGCCTTGTCCTGAGCTCGGGTCACGGCGGGCATACCCACCGTCAAGGTTACGACCATGCCCGCAACCAGGGCCTTTTGTTGAATCGTCACATCCGCCCCCAACACTGCTTTGCGGCGCGTTTTCGCCGCACGCGACAGAGTCGCAGCCACTTTTCAGGCTGTCCTTGTGCTGGGTCATGGCGAAGTCTGAAATCACCAGTCTGTCCCGCGTTATCGGGGATAGAACAACGCCCCGTGCAACGTGAGCGTGGACACACCGATGCCGACCAGCACCAAGCCGCCGACACGGGGAAGCCACGCCAGCAGCCCTGCGCAGCGAGGGTTGTCGTACATCCGCCCGCCCAACCCGGCATAGACCAGCGCGTTCAACCCGCTGAGGGCCACGAAGGTCAGGATCATCGTCACGATCTGGGGCGTCAACGCGGCTGAGGGCTGAACGAAACGCGGCACGAAAACGATGAAGAAGCCGATGGATTTCGGGTTCAGCGCCGTCGCGGTCGCGAGCTGCGCAAAGACCGCACCGCGCGGCAGTCGAGGGTGCAGGCCCGGAGAAACCAGCGTGCCGCCCGTGCCGCACATCAGGCGCAGGCCCAGCCAGCAGAAATAGGCTGCCCCCAGCCACGCCAGTCCCGCCGCCCTTGGCCCCGAGGCCAGCACCAGCGCCCCAACTCCCGCCAGCGCGGCCGTCATCGCGACCAAGTGACCAAGCACCACCCCCGCGGCCGAGGCGACTGCCGCCCGCCGCCCCTGCCCCATGGCGTGGCTGATCACCAGAAGGACCGTCGGACCGGGGACTATCAGCAGGGCGATGGACGCCGCCGCGAACGCAAGCCAAGTCTGAAAATCCACCGACCGTCCCCCCGCCAGAGCATTGCGATCCATAGGGCCGAGGGCGCGCAACACACTAGGAGGATACGCACAGTCCGGTGCGAAAACGGCCTGCCGGTGCTTTTCCCGTTTGCGACGCGGCCCGCCCCCGGCTAGGCATGTTCCCCACGATCCACCCGACCGACCAAAGCGACACGGACCACCGATGAGCTATCGCACCGCAGACGACTGGCTGAAGGCCCCGCGCAAGCGGGTTGCGCTGTTCGGCATGTCGGGTCTTGGCAAGACCCATATCTCGAACATGCTGCGCGACGGCGGCGAGTGGTTCCACTACTCGGTCGATTTCCGCATCGGCACCCGCTACATGGGCGAGCACATCGTCGACAACTTCAAGCGCGAGGCGATGCGCAACCCGTTCCTGCGCGAGTTGTTGATGTCGGACTCGATCTACATCGCGTCCAACCTGACGTTCCAGAACCTGTCGCCGCTGTCGACCTATCTGGGCAAGCCCGGCGATCCGGACAAGGGCGGCATCCCGTTCGAGGAATACATCCGCCGCCAACGCCTGCACCGCGACGCCGAGATCGCCGCGACACTCGACGCGCTGGCCTTCGCCGAAAAGGCCGAGGCGATCTATGGCTATCCGCATTTCGTCTGCGATACCTCGGGCAGCCTGTGCGAAGTCGTCGATCCGGACGACCCCGAGGACCCGGTGCTCAAGCCACTGAGCGCCGAGATCCTGCCGGTCTGGATCCGCGGCACCGAAGCGGATGTTGAAGCGCTGGTGACGCGCTTCGACCGCGCGCCCAAGCCGATGTACTACCAGGAGGAATTCCTGCGCCGGATCTGGGACGAATACCTGTCGCAGAATGGCCTGACCGAGGCGCGCGTCGACCCCGACGATTTCATCCGCTGGGGCTTTCGGCGGCTGCTGGACCACCGGCTGCCGATTTACGAGGCGATGGCGCGCAACTGGGGCATCGTGGTCGAGGCCGCCGATATCGCGGCCGTCCGCACTGCTCACGATTTCGAGCGTCTGATCGCCCGGGCCTTGCCCTCGGGGGCCAAAGCCGCAATCTAAGGACCCTTCCGCAGAACCATCCGGAAAACCGATGCCTATCAAGATTCCAGCCGACCTGCCCGCCTATGACGTCCTCGACCGCGAGGGCGTGATGGTGATGACCGAGGACCGGGCCGCGCGCCAGGACATCCGCCCGATGCAGATCGCGTTGTTGAACCTGATGCCCAAGAAGGCCGAGACCGAGACGCAGTTCGCCCGCGTGATCGGCGCAACGCCGCTCCAGATCGACCTGAGCCTGATCCGCATGTCCCATCACGAGACGCGGAACACCTCGGCCGAGCACATGGAGGCGTTCTACCACCCGTTCCAGGAAATGAAGCACCGCAAGTTCGACGGGCTGATCATCACCGGCGCCCCGATTGAGCATCTGGCCTTCAGCGATGTCACCTATTACGACGAACTGCGCGAGATCTTCGACTGGACCCAGACCAACGTGCATCACACGATGGGCGTGTGCTGGGGCGGGATGGCGATGCTCAACCACTTCCACGGCGTCCACAAGGACAAGCTGGCGCAGAAGGCCTTTGGCTGCTACCGCCACCGGAACCTGGCGCCAGCCTCACCCTATCTGCGCGGGTTCTCGGACGATTTCGTCGTGCCCGTCAGCCGCTGGACCGAGATGCGCCTGTCCGACATCGAGGCGAACCCCGACCTCGAGATCCTGATGTACTCGGACCAGGTCGGTGCCTGCCTGGTGGACGATCCGAAGCGCCGCGCGCTCTATATGTTCAACCACCTGGAGTATGACCGCGACACGCTGAAGCGGGAATACGAGCGCGATCTGGCCAGCGGGGATACCATTCAGCCGCCGGTGAACTACTTCCCCGGTGACGACCCGACGAAGACGCCCGAGAACCGCTGGCGGTCTCATGGCCACCTTCTGTACGGGAACTGGATCAACCAGATCTACCAGACGACACCTTACGAGTTGGACGACATTGGAAAGACCTGACCGCCGCCGCGCCCTGGGCGCCACCGCAGCCGCCCTTGGGGCGGGCCTGCTGGCGGCGTGCTCGGGGGGCGGAACGGCGGGCAACAGGCTGGCGGAAGACGCCGGAGCGTCTGGCGAGGGCCGGTTCGTCGAGGTCGAGGGCCTGCGCCTGCATTACAGCACCATGGGTCAGGGGCCGAATGCTGTACTGATCCATGGCGCCAACGGCAACCTGCGCGACTGGACCATCGGCCCGGCGCAGGAACTGGCGCGCACCAACACGCTGCTGCTGTTCGACCGCCCCGGCCTGGGCTTTTCCGAGCGTCCGGACCGGGGTGGCGCGAACCCGTTCGTACAGGCCCGGCTGATGCGGGCAGCGGCCGCCAAACTGGGCTTTGGCGCGGCTCATGTGGTCGGGCATTCCTACGGCGGTTCGGTCGCGCTGGCCTGGGCGCTGGATGCCCCCGAAAGCGTGACCGGGCTGCTGGCGATCTCGGCCCCCAGCCAGGTCTGGGATGGCGGCGTCGGGCTGATCTACGACGTGGCCGCAAATCCGCTAACCGGGCCGATCTTCGCCGGGTTAGCCCCCGGCCTGCTGGGCCCCGACGCGATCGGCGATGCGGTCAAGCGTGTGTTTGCCCCGCAATCGCCGCCGCCCGGCTATGCCGACCGGATCGACGCGCGGCTGGCCCTGCGGCCCGCGTCGCTACGGGCCAACGCCCGCGACCTGACGCAGCTAAAGAGGCATGTCCGCACCATGGTGCCTCGCTATCCCGAACTGCGGATGCCGGTGGAACTGGTGCATGGCGACGCCGACACCGTGGTCGGCGCCACGATCCATTCCGACATCCTGGCCCGGCAACTGCCGCAGGCCGGATACGCAAGGCTGAAGGGCATCGGGCACATGCCACATCACGCCGCCACGACCGAGGTCGCCGCGGCCCTGTCCCGGCTGAATGCCCGGCTCTGAGTTGCCGCCGCCGCCGGTGCGCCCTATCCTTCACCGGGCCGCCACCAGGGAGCGATCATGGACGACGCCTTCACCAAACCATTCGATGCCGCGATCAGCCGGTATTTCGAGAACGATGCCCCGAAATCGGTTCGCAAGGCTATCGAGAAGGCCGAGAAGAACCAGATCCTCGACAAGGATTACCCCTACCGGGACGAAATGGAGTCCGACGCCTACGAGACCCAGATGAAGGCACTGCAGATCGCGCTGATGCGAATGCAGATCTGGGTACAGGAAACCGGCGCCCGTGTTGCCGTGGTGTTCGAGGGGCGCGACGCTGCCGGCAAGGGCGGCACGATCAAGCGCTTCCGCGAGAACCTGAACCCGCGCGTCGCGCGGGTCGTGGCGCTGTCCAAACCATCTGACGTCGAACGGGGGCAGTGGTACTTCCAGCGCTATGTCGAGCATCTTCCCTCGGCCGGGCATATCGCGTTCTTCGATCGGTCCTGGTACAATCGCGGCGTGGTCGAGAAGGTCTTCGGCTTCTGCACGGACGACGAGCGCGCCCGGTTCTTCGCCCAGGTCAACGATTTCGAGTCGATGCTGGCGGGCGACGGCATCCACCTGATCAAGCTGTGGCTGAACGTCGGCCGGGCAGAGCAGTTGAAGCGCTTTCTGAAGCGCGAGCGCGACCCGATGAAACACTGGAAACTGTCGGGGATCGACATCGAGGGACTGGCCCGCTGGGACGAGTACACCCAGGCGATCACCCAGACCTTCGTCGCCAGCGACAGCCCCGAAGCGCCGTGGACCGTCATCCGCTCCGACGACAAGAAACGCGCGCGCCTGGCGGCGATCCGCACCGTGCTCTCGCGGCTGCCGGTCCCGGGGCTGGACGTCGATCCGCCCGATCCGAAGATCAGCGGAACACCCTCTGAAATGGGGATGGTGTGAATGCGG
>JBFHFG010000261.1:0-5151 GCA_041583815.1 Halovulum sp. | reverse complement strand
TGCGCCGCCGCGCCTGGGGGTGGCTGCCATGAGCCTGCTGCGCACCCGCGGTCTGACCAAGCAGTTCGACGGGCTGCACGCGGTCGAGGACGTGGATTTCGATCTGCCGGAAGGCGAGGTGCGGGCGCTGATCGGGCCAAACGGGGCGGGCAAGACCACGTTTGTCTCGATGCTCTGCGGGCGGATCTGGCCGACGCGCGGCACGGTGGAATTCGCGGGCCGCGATTTCTCGGCTTTGCCCGCGCACAAGCGGATCGCGCTGGGCATGGCCTATACGTTCCAGATCACCTCGGTCTTTCCACGGTTGAGCGTGGCCGAGAATGTCGGGCTGGCGGCCCGCCGCGTCCGGCTGGCGGACGAGGGGGCGCGGGTCGCGCAGGCGCTGGACCGTGTCGGGCTGGGGGCGCATCCCAGGGCGCTGGCGGGGGATCTGAGCTATGGCCACCAGCGGCTGCTGGAGATCGCGATGGGGCTGGCGCAGGAGCCGCGTCTGCTGATCCTCGATGAACCCACGCAGGGCCTGACCGATGCGGAGATCGACGCTTTCAAGGCGCTGGTGCGCGAACTGAAGGCCGAGACGACGATCCTGCTGATCGAGCACAACATGAGTGTCGTCATGGAAGTTGCTGACAGCGTTACCGTTCTGGACTTTGGCAAAATCCTGGCCGAGGGCGTTCCGGCAGCAATCCGTGCCGACCGCGCTGTTCAGGCCGCCTATCTGGGAGCACCCGCCTGATGCTGGAATTGCAGGGCGTGGGTGCGGGATACGGGCAGGCGCAGGTGCTGCGGGATCTGTCGCTGAGCGTACAGGGCGGCGAGATCGTCTGCCTGCTGGGCCGCAACGGCGCGGGCAAGACCACGACCATGAAGGCGATCATGGGGCTGTTGCCGCTGATGTCAGGCAAGGTGCTGCTGGACGGGGTCGAGACCAGCGCGCTGCCGCCCCACCAGGTGCCGAAACAGGGGCTGGGCTATATCCCGCAGGGCCGCCGGTTGTTCGGAGAGTTGACCGTCGCGCAGAACCTCGAGGTCGGGTTGATGGCGCGCAATGGCGGGGCCGAAGTGCGCGAGCAAGTGCTGGACCTGTTCCCGCGTCTGCGCGAGCGGCTGAAGCAGCGTGCGCAGACGCTGTCCGGGGGCGAGCAGCAGATGCTGGCAACGGCCCGCGCGCTGTGCCTGTCGCCCAAGGCACTGCTGCTGGACGAGCCGACTGAGGGGCTACAACCCTCGATGATTGAAGCAATCCGGCAGGTGATCGTGCAGATGCGGGACCGGGGCGTCGCCGTGTTGCTGGTCGAGCAGCGGGTCGATGCGGTGCTGTCCGTCGCCGACCGGGTGGCGTTCCTGGAAAATGGCCGGATGGCCCGGATCGTTCCGGCAGACGAGTTGCGCGCGGATCACGCGATGATCGACCGCTATCTGGGCGTCTAGGTCAGCTTTTCCAGAAGGGCCAGCAGCATCAGCCGTTCGGGAATGGTCAGCGGTGCCAGCGTTTCGTCGGTTATTTCGTGGGCGCGCGGGGCAAGCCTGGCAAAGGCCTGTCGCCCGGCGTCGGTCGCGGTCAGTATCACCCGCCGCTGGTCCGCCGGGTCCGGGCGGGCCGTGACCAGGCCGCGGCTGCGCAGCCGATCCACCACGCCCTTGATCGTCGCTGCGTCCATCGCCGTCGCTCGCCCCAGCGCATTCTGCGAGGCCGCGCCCCGTTCGCACAACTTGGCCAGCGCCGCGAACTGGGTCGGCGTCAGGTCCGCGATGGCGGCAGCGAAAATGCCAAGGTGGCGCTGCTGCACCCGGCGCAGGATGAACCCCACCTGTTCGTCCAGCCGATAAGCAGCGTCTTCGGGAGCGGTCTCGCTGGTCATCCGTGCTCCTGCGGTGAGCGTTGACAGGTGCGCCGACCTGTCGCACCATCGTTTGTACACTAACAAATTCCGCGCACCAACTGCGGGGGGCCGTATGGGGGCATATCACAGGCCGGTCGAACTGGACGAGGCGCTGTCGCTGCTGGCGGGCCCGCCGATGACCGTCGCCGCCGGGTGCACGGACCTGTTCCCGGCAACGGATGCCTGCGCGCTGTCCGGCCCAGTGCTGGACATCACCGCCGTCGAAGGGCTGCGCGGCATCACCCGCTCCGCCAAGGGGCTGCGGTTCGGTGCCTGCACGACATGGGCGGATGTCGCGCGCGCGGACCTGCCCCCGGCGTGTGAGATGCTGAAACAGGCTGCCATCGAGGTCGGCTCGGTCCAGGTGCAGAACGCAGGCACGATCGCGGGCAACCTGTGCAATGCTTCGCCCGCCGCAGATGGGGTGCCCTGCCTGCTGGCACTGGAGGCCGAGGTCGAGCTGGCGTCGTTGCACGGCACCCGGCGCATGCGCCTGGCCGAGTTTTTGACAGGCCCGCGCCGCACAGCGCTTGCGCCCGGCGAATTGCTGACCGCGATCCATGTTCCGGCTGAGGCACTGGGTGGTTACAGCCGTTTTCTCAAGCTGGGGGCGCGACGCTACCTGGTGATCTCGATCGCCATGGTCGCCGCGCGGCTGGAGCTTGCCGACGGGCGCGTGGCCGATGCTGCCGTCGCCGTTGGGGCCTGCAGCGCGGTCGCGCAACGGCTTCCGGGGCTGGAGGCAGCGCTGATCGGCGCCCCCACCGAAGACCTTGCGCAGCATGTCACCGGTGATCGGGTCGCTCCCGCACTTGCCCCGATCACCGACATCCGGGCCGAGGCGAGCTATCGCCGCGAAGCTGCAGTCGCCTTGGTGCGGCGGGCACTGGCGGATCTAGCACCGGCGGGGGCTGCTGCATGAACCGGGCGATGAACCTGCTGCGCCTCACGGTGAACGGCCAGCCCCATGCGGTCCCCGTCGCGCCCGGGCGGCGCTTGTCGCATGTCCTGCGCGAGGACTTACGCCTGACGGGCACCAAGGTCGGCTGCGATGCCGGGGATTGCGGTGCATGCACCGTGCTGCTGGACGGTGCGCCGGTCTGCGCGTGCCTGACCCCGGCGGCACAGGCGGCGGGGCGCGCCGTCACGACGGTCGAGGGCCTGGCGACGGGCGGGCTGTCGGTGCTTCAGCAGGCTTTTCATCGCCACGGCGCCGCGCAGTGCGGCATCTGCACCCCGGGGATGCTGATGGCCGCAACCGCCCTGCTGCGTGACGTGCCAAGCCCGACCCGCGCGCAGGTCAAGGCGGCGCTGGGCGGCGTGCTTTGCCGGTGTACCGGGTACACCAAGATAATCGATGCGGTTGTGGGTCTGACCCCTTCCTCCTCCGAGGGAGAGGGGGTCGGCGCGCCGGTCCCGCGGATCGACGGCATTCCCAAGGTCTCTGGGGCCGAGGTTTTCGGGGCCGACTGCGTGCCGGAAAATGCGTTGCTGGTCCGCGCGGTCCGTTCGCCCCACGCGGCGGCGCGGTTCGCCTTCGGGAAGCTGCAAGGCTGGATCGCGGCACAGGGCGGGGGGATGCATGTCTTCACCGCCGCGGACATTCCGGGCGAGAACCGCTTCGGCGTCATCCCTGATTTTGCCGATCAGCCGGCGCTGGCCGACGGGGCGGTACGGTTCCGGGGCGAGGCAGTGGCGCTGGTTGCCGGCGAGCCGGCGCAGATCGAGGCGCTGGATCTGCGCGACTTTCCCGTCGACTGGCAGCCTCTGACCCCGCTTCACGATATCCGGTACGCAGGCAAGGCCGACCCGATCCATCCATGGCGAAACGGCAACCTTCTGATCGCGGGTCACGTGCGAACCGGCGATCCCGAGGCGGCGCTGGCCGCTGCCGTGCACGTCGCCGAGGCCGAGGTCGAGACCGGTTTCGTCGAACACGCCTATATCGAACCGGAGGCAGGCGCGGCCTGGACCGAAGGCGACACGCTGGTTATTCGGGCCTGCACCCAGGCCCCTGTGCTGGACCGGGATTCGACCGCCCACGTGCTGGGGTTGCCCGCCGGTCGGGTGCGGATCGTGCCGACCGCCGCGGGGGGAGGTTTCGGCGCGAAGCTCGACCTGTCCGTGCAGCCTCTGGTGGGACTTGTGGCGTTGAAAACCGGTCGCCCGGCCCGGATGGTGTTTTCCCGGCGCGAGTCGATGGCCGCCAGCACCAAGCGGCACCCGGCGCGGATGCGCGCCCGGGTCGGCACCGACGGAACGGGGCGGGTCACCGGCATCGTTTTCGACGGCGATTTCGACACCGGCGCCTATGCCAGTTGGGGGCCGACCGTGGCGGTGCGCGTGCCGGTCCATGCCTCGGGGCCTTACCGGACGCCCGCCTACCGGGCCGAGGCGCGGGCGCTGCACAGCAACAACCCGGTCGCCGGGGCGTTTCGCGGCTTTGGCGTGCCGCAGGCGGCGATCCTGCAGGAAACGCTCTACGATGACCTCGCACTGTCGGGCGGGTTCGACCGGCTGGAGTTCCGCCTGATGAACGCGCTGCGCGATGGCATGAGCAGCGTCTGCGGGCAGGTGCTGCAAGGTGTCGGCATCGCAGATTGCCTTGAGGCGCTGAAGCCGCATTGGGATCGTGCGCTGGCCGAGGCTGCGGCGATACCCGGGCGGGGCGTCGGGCTTGCCTCGTGCTGGTACGGTTGCGGGAACACAAGCCTGCCGAACCCGTCGACGGTCCGCGTCGGGATCACCGCTGACGGCCGCTTGCGCCTGCATCAGGGCGCGACCGATATCGGGCAGGGGTCGAACACCGTCATCACCCAGCTCTGCGCCGAGGCATTGGGGCTGCCGACCGATCGTTTCGAGCTGGTCGGTCCCGATACCGGCGTCACCCCCGATTGCGGCAAGACCTCGGCTTCGCGTCAGACCTATGTCACCGGCAAGGCGGCGATGCTGGCGGGGCGGGCGCTGCGTGCCCGCATTCTGGCGATGGCCAACACCGGACCGGACGCCCGTCTGACGCTGAAGGACGGGCGGCTGCACGCCGAGGATGCCCGAGGGGCGCGCGAGATCGCCTTGCGCGGCTTGCCTGCCGACGCCCATGGCTACGTGCTGAGCGCCGAGGAAAGCTATGACCCGCCGACAACTGCGCTGGATGCGGACGGGCAGGGGGTGCCCTATGCGGTCTACGGTTACGGTGCGCAGATGGCCGAGGTGATCGTGGACCCGGACCTGGGCACGGTCCGCGTGCTGAAGGTCACGGCGGCGCACG
>JBFHFG010000260.1:0-5179 GCA_041583815.1 Halovulum sp. | reverse complement strand
TCGGACGCGGGCGATGCCGCTGCGGCCAAGGGGATCTTCGGCTGGCACGACTCGCACCGGTTCTGCGCGCGCTGCGGCGCACCGTCCGAGGTCAGCCAGGCGGGCTGGCAGCGGATCTGTACGTCCTGCGGCGGCAGCCACTTCCCGCGCACCGATCCGGTCGTGATCATGCTGGTGCTGCACAAGGGGCGGCTGCTGATGGGCCGGTCCCCGGCGTGGCCGGAGGACATGTATTCGCTGCTGGCCGGGTTCATGGAGCCGGGCGAAAGCATCGAGGCCGCCGTCCGGCGCGAGGTGATGGAGGAAACCGGCGTACCCGTCGGGCGCGTCGGCTACCTGGCCAGCCAGCCTTGGCCGTTTCCGGCGTCGCTGATGATCGGCTGCTGGGCCGAGGCGCTGTCCGACGAGATCACGCTGGACCCGGTGGAACTGGAAGATGCCTTCTGGATCACCCGCGAGGATCTTCTGGCCGAACGAAGCTCTCCGACCCCGAAGCTGCTCCCGGCGCGACGCGGGGCGATCGCGCATTTCATCATCGAGCATTGGCTGGGCGGTCGGCTGGACCTGCCGATCTAGACTGCGACGGGTTTACAGCGCGCGGCAGCCGGTCATCACCACGGGGCGGCCCTCGCCGATCAGCGTCATGCGCAGCGCGCTGCGATCCAGCGCGAAGGCGCCCGTGCCGAAATAGTCGATCCGGGCGTCGATCTGCAGAGCGCCCGGTTTGCTGCGCGCGGTCTCGGGCGTGATCCAGACATCCTCGGCCGCGGTTTCGAACACGACCATGCGGGGCGTGGCGGGCGTGCCCGAATGCGCCAGCCGGGCGGTCAGGGAATAGCCGTCGCCGTCGGGGCGGATCGCGCAGTTGGCACCAGTGTACCCGGCGTCGCCGGCATCGATGGGCCGGGTGGCCCAAGCGGCGCGGATCGCGCTGTCGCCGCCAGTCATATCCGCCGGGATGTCCAGGTCGGCATTGGCCAGGGCGGGCATGCAGACCTCTTCGCAGACGCCATAGGCCAGCGCCAGCGACAGGCCGATCGGCTGGCCGGGGTCCTTGAGGGTCAGCTCGACCGGAAAGACGACCTCGTCGTGATAGCCAAGCGAGCGTACGCCGAAGCTTTCCAGGACCTCGGGCGCGGGGAAATGCACCTGGACAGAGGCGACATTGGTCGACCCGGACCAGTCGAACTGCGGCGGAATTCCATTGCCTTGCGGGGCCCGCCAGTAGGTCTTCCACCCAGGCGAAAGCGTGATCCGCACCCCGGCCATGCGCGTGCTTTCGCCGCTCATGAACCCGGGCAGCAAGGTAACCTGGGACATCTGCGCATGGGCTGCGCCCGGCATCGCCAGGATCAGCGCAGCAAGCAGGCGCAGCATGTGGCGGAACCGGGCGAAGGTCTGGATGGGCTGATCTGTCACGGTCGGGTCTGGTCCATTTCTGCGGCGGAACGGGCCGAACAGTAGGGCCGCGTCCGCGCACAGGGAACTCACTTCTAGGCGAGTTCTCGCTTGATCGGCCCGGCTGTGCGCGCCATCTAGTAAGGCATGGATGAGAAACCGGCTTTTCTTGAGGGCAAGCTGCTGGTCGCGATGCCCGGCATGGGTGATCTGCGGTTCGAACGCGCCGTGATATTCATGTGCGCACATTCGTCCGAGGGTGCGATGGGGCTGATGGTCAACAAGCGCGCGGACGAGTTGACGTTTCCCGAATTGCTGGAGCAGCTGGAGATCCCCGTTCCGCGTGGCAACAAGGGGCCGCAGGTCTATTTCGGCGGTCCAGTCGAACATGGCCGAGGCTTTGTCCTGCATTCCGGCGAATATTCGGTCGAGGGTGCGACGATGGACGTCGAAGGCGGCTTCGGCATGACCGCGACGCTGGACATCCTGCGCGACATTGCCGAGGGGAACGGCCCGCGCGCATCGCTTCTGGCGCTCGGCTATGCCGGCTGGGGCCCCGGCCAGCTGGAGCAGGAATTCCAGGCCAATGGCTGGCTGACCTGCGATGCGGACGAGGCGCTGGTGTTCGGCACCCGTGCCGAGGACCGCTGGGCCGCCGCGATGGAGCGGATCGGCATCGATCCGCGCCTGCTGTCCGCCGAGGGCGGGCGCGCCTGATTACTCGGGCAGCACGTCGGGGCGTGGTGCAGCCGCGCGGCGCAACCGGTCATTGATCGCCAGCCCAAGCCCGGTTTCGGGCACCGGATCCACCAGAACTCGGTCCAGACCGGCGGCGCGCGCCTCGGCGTCCAGCGCGTGCAGGTGAGCGAACAGGTTGGTTGCCGCCTCGGTCAGGTCTTGATTGTCGGACAGACTCAGCCCGCGCCGGCCGTCCAGCGGGCCAAACGCCAGCCACAGCGCGCCCGCATCGGCAACATCGGCGTTCAGGATCAGCTTCACCTCGGGCGCGTAGTGCGAACTTAACTGGCCAGGGGCAGTGACGCCTTCGGTCTCGGCCGGGGGCGAAAGGGGGCGGCGCAGCGCGCTTTCGATCGCTTCGGCGGGCAGGCCGCCGGGGCGCAGCAGGCGCGGTACCCCATCGGTCAACCCGACGATCGTGGATTCCAGCCCCACGCCCGTAGGTCCGGCATCGACCACGCCGGCCACGCGGCCGCCGAGCGACTCCAGCACATGATCTGCGGTCGTGGGGCTGATCTTGCCGGACGCATTCGCGGAGGGCGCGGCCAGCGGCCCGCCGAATGCATGCATTAGCGCCTGCGCGGTCGGATGCGCTGGCACTCGAATCGCCACGCTGGGCAGCCCCGATGTGACCAGTTCCGCCAACGGCCCGCCCGCCCGGCGCGGCAGAACCAGCGTCAAGGGCCCCGGCCAGAAAGCGTCGGCCAGCAAGGCGGCATCGTGGTCGAACTCGGCCAGCGCCTCGGCGGCTTGCAGGTCGGGAACATGGACGATCAGCGGGTTGAAACGGGGTCGGCCCTTGGCGGCGAAGATCCCCGCCACCGCGCGTTCGTCGGTGGCGTCGGCGCCCAGGCCATAGACCGTCTCGGTCGGAAAGGCGACAAGTCGCCCGTCGCGCAGCATCGCCGCCGCAGCGCGAAGTCCGCGCTCGCTGTCGCTCAGCCGGATCGTGTTCTCGGAAGGAGGTGTCGCCATGACGCAGCGTCGGTCCTTGTCCGTATAGGGGGTGGACTCTACGGTTCGGACCTGCGGTATGAGAGCAAAACCCCCGCGATACAAGCGGCAATCGGGAGGAACGGGATGACCTATCGCGCACCGGTCCGCGAGATGCGGTTCTATCTGGACAACGTTCTGCGGGCCAATAGGCTGGCCGAAACCGAGCGCTTTTCCGAAGCGACCCCCGACACCGCCGACGCGATCCTGACCGAGGCCGCCCGACTGGCCGAAGACGTTCTGGCCGCGCTGAACCGCGCCGGGGACCTGCACCCGGCCCACCTGGAGAACGGCGTCGTGCGCACCTCGCCCGGTTTTGCCGAAGGCTATCGTGCCATCGCCGAGGGCGGTTGGGTCGGCATTTCGGGCGATCCGGAATGGGGGGGCATGGGTCTGCCGATGACCCTGACCTGCTGCGTGAACGAGATGCTGGGCAGCGCCTGCCTGTCCTTGTCGCTATGTCCCCTGCTCAGCCAGGGTCAGATCGAGGCACTGGAGCATCACGCCGACGATACTCTGCGGGACCTATACCTGCCGAAGCTGAACGCGGGCGAGTGGACCGGCACGATGAACCTGACCGAGCCGCAGGCAGGCTCGGACCTGGCCATGGTGCGCAGCCGCGCCGAGCCGCAGCCCGATGGAACCTACAAGGTATTCGGCACCAAGATCTACATCACCTACGGTGAACACGACATGGCCGAGAACATCGTGCACCTGGTGCTGGCGCGCGTCAGCGGCGCGCCCGAAGGCGTCAAGGGCATCAGCCTGTTCGTCGTGCCCAAGTTCATGGTGAACGCGGATGGCTCGCTGGGCGATCGCAACGATGTGCATTGCGTCAGCATCGAGCACAAACTGGGCATCAAGGCCTCGCCGACGGCGGTGCTGCAATATGGCGACAAGGGCGGCGCGGTGGGTTACCTGGTCGGGCAGGAAAACCGCGGCCTCGAATACATGTTCATCATGATGAACGCTGCGCGGTATGCGGTCGGTGTGCAGGGCATCGCGATCGCCGAGCGGGCTTACCAGAAGGCGGTAGCCTTCGCGCGCGAACGTGTGCAGTCACGGCCGGTGGACGGATCGATCAAGGCCAGCGCGCCGATCATCCACCATCCGGATGTCAAGCGCATGCTGATGACGATGCGTGCGTTGACCGAGGGATGCCGTGCCATGGCCTCGGTGGCCGCCGCCGCTTACGATGCAGCGCATCATCATCCGGACGCGCAGACGCGCAAGCAGAACCAGACCTTCTACGAGTACCTGGTGCCGCTGGTCAAGGGCTTCAGCACCGAGATGAGCCTGGAGGTCACCAGCCTGGGCGTGCAAGTCCATGGCGGCATGGGTTTCATCGAGGAAACCGGTGCGGCGCAGTATTACCGCGACGCGCGCATTCTGCCGATCTACGAGGGCACGACCGCGATCCAGGCCAACGATCTGGTCGGGCGCAAGACCAGCCGTGACGGCGGGCAGGGCGCACTGGCGATTGCCGCCCAGATCGAGACCACCGAAAAGGCGCTGCTGGCCAACCAGGCTGCGGATGCCCAGGCCATGGCCGGGCGTCTGGCGGCGGCACGCGCGGCATTCGTCGATGTGGTGCAGTTCGTCGCCGACCAGTCCAAGGCTTCGCCGAATGCGGCGTATGCCGGCAGCGTGCCATACCTGATGCTGGCCGGCAACCTGATGGCAGGCTGGCAGATGGCGCGCGCCATGCTGGTGGCGCTGGAGCAGGTTGCCGCTGGCACCGATACCGCATTCATGCAGGCGAAGGTCACGACCGCGCGGTTTTATGCCGACCATATCCTGACCCGTGTGCCTGGCATGCGCGATGCCATCGTCGAAGGTGCCGACAGCGTCAATGCGCTGGCGCTGGACGCCTATTGATCTGCCTGTAACCTGTTCTTGAAACCCACCATGTCGAAACTGCCACCACCTTTGAGCCGCCTGCCATTGCCGATCATCGGTGCGCCGCTGTTCATCATCAGCAATCCGAAGCTGGTGATTGCCCAATGTATCGCCGGCGTCGTCGGCTCCATGCCGGCACTCAACGCGCGTC
>JBFHFG010000259.1:0-5195 GCA_041583815.1 Halovulum sp. | reverse complement strand
TCAGCGAACTGACCAAGAAGCTGCGCGCGGCGGGCAAGGAGGTGCGTTTTGCCATCCACCCCGTCGCCGGGCGTCTGCCGGGCCATATGAACGTACTGCTGGCCGAAGCGAAGGTCCCCTACGACATCGTTCTGGAAATGGACGAGATCAACGAGGACTTCCCCTCGACCGACGTTGCGATCGTCATCGGCTCGAACGACATCGTGAACCCGGCAGCACAGGAAGACCCGAACTCGCCCATCGCCGGGATGCCGGTGCTCGAGGTCTGGAAGGCCAAGAAGGTGTTCGTGTCCAAGCGCGGCCAGGGCACCGGCTATTCCGGCATCGAGAACCCGCTGTTCTACAAGGAGAACACGCGCATGTTCTACGGCGATGCCAAGGCCAGCGTGGACGCGCTGCTGCAAAAGCTGGGCTGACGCCGACCGCATACCTATCCGAAGGGGCGCCCGCTGCGGCGCCCCTTCTTTTTGGTACGCTGGACAACCATCGTTTCAGCGGAAACACTGGCGTGACAGGAGGTTGCGCCGATGCAGGAGGTGATGGACTGGCTGGGGCCATGGATCGCGGAGGTCACGGCGTTCGTCACGTCCTTCCAGAATCCGTGGCGGCTGTACCAGGGGCTGATCCTGCTGGCGCTGTTTGTCGGCGCCCAACTTCTGACTCTGGTGGTCCGACCGCGCGCCGAGGCGTGGATCCGCGGGCGCGAGGGGATGCGGACCTGGCAGTTGCGACTGGCCGTCGTCCTGCTGCGCCGAACACGGCTGATCCTGCTGACCGCGTTGCTGTGGCTGACCTACTGGATCATGCGCGAGGTCACCTGGCCCAGCCGTTCCTACCTGGTCGGGATCGCGGCGACGCTGGCCATGGCCTGGCTGCTGATCGGCATCGCGACGCGGCTGATCCGCAACCCGGCGGTGCGCGGCGTGGTGCGCTGGGGCGCCTGGGCCTGGGTCACGCTGGAGGTGCTGGGCCTGCGTCAGGATGCCGAAGCGGCGCTGGATGGCATGGCCATCACCCTGGGCGACACCCGGCTTTCGATGCTGCTGGCGCTGAAAGCCGCTGTCACCATGGGCCTGCTGATCGCGGGCGCGGGGATGCTGTCGAACATGGCCGAGCGGCGCATGGCGCGCTCGGAGGATCTTTCGCCCTCGTTGCGGGTACTGGCCGACAAGCTGCTGAAGATCTCGCTGTTCGCCATCGCGGTGATCATGGGGCTGAACATAATCGGCTTCGACCTGACCTCGCTGACGGTGCTGTCGGGGGCCATCGGTCTTGGACTGGGCTTCGGCCTGCAGAAGGTGGTGTCCAACCTTGTGTCCGGGGTGATCGTGCTGCTGGACCGGTCGATCAAGCCCGGCGACGTGATCAGCCTTGGCGACACGTTCGGCTGGGTGACCGAGCTCAACGCCCGTTTCGTCGCCGTGATCACACGTGACGGGCGCGAGTACCTGATCCCCAACGAGGATCTCATCACCACGCAGGTCGTGAACTGGACCCATTCCAGCAACCTGGTGCGGCTGGATATTCATTTCGGCGTGTCCTACGACAGCGACCCGCATTTCGTCCGCAAGCTGGCGCGCGAGGCAGCGGCGACGGTGGACCGGGTGGTGTCGAACCCTGCGCCGGTCTGTCACATCGTCGGCTTCGGCGACAGCTCGGTCGATTTCATCCTGCGTTTCTGGATCGAGGACCCGGCGGCCGGCCTTACCAACGTGCGCGGCAACGTGTTTCTTGCGCTGTGGGACGCGCTGAAACGCGAAGAAGTCGAGATCCCGTTCCCACGCCGCGATATCGAGATCCTCAACCCGAATGCGGCATCTATCGCCTCTGCGCCCGATTCCGCGGCTGCGCCGTGACACTTTCCTTGCGTGAAAGGCACGTCGCCGCTACCTACCCGGAGAGATTCATCTTTGCCGGGACCACCGACACCATGACCGTACGTTCGAACTATCTCTTCACATCCGAGTCCGTTTCCGAGGGGCACCCGGACAAGGTGTGCGACCAGATTTCCGATGCCGTGATCGACATGATCCTGGCGCGCGAACCTGAAGCCCGCGTCGCCGTCGAGACGGCAGCCACCACGAACAAGGTCGTGTTGCTGGGCGAAGTGAAGATCTCGGAAGACAACGCGGTCACGCCCGAAGAGATCAGCGCCAAGGCGCGGGACGTGATCCAGCGGATCGGTTACCGGCAGAAGGGGTTCCATTTCCGGACCTGCTCGATCGACTGCTACGTGCATGAGCAGAGCCAGGACATCGCCATGGGCGTCGACGCCTCGGAGAACAAGGACGAGGGCGCGGGCGACCAGGGTATCATGTTCGGCTTCGCCACCGACGAGACGCCCGAGCTGATGCCGGCGCCGATCCTGTACTCGCACAAGATCCTCAAGCGCCTGTCCCAGGTGCGTCACTCCGGCGAGGCGGCACAGCTTGGCCCCGACGCCAAGTCGCAGCTGACCATCGAGTACCGCGATGGCAAGCCTGCCCGCGTGCACACGCTGGTGCTGTCGACCCAGCACACCGACCCGAACATGAACTCGGACGACGTGCGCGCCCTGACCGAACCCTACATCCGCGAGGTGCTGCCCGAGGCGTGGCTGGACAATGACACGATCTGGCACATCAACCCGACCGGGCGCTTCGTGATCGGCGGCCCCGACGGCGATGCCGGACTGACCGGACGCAAGATCATCGTCGATACCTACGGCGGTGCGGCCCCGCACGGCGGCGGCGCATTCTCGGGCAAGGATCCGACCAAGGTCGACCGCTCGGCCGCCTATGCCGCGCGCTACCTGGCGAAGAACATCGTCGCGGCGGGCCTGGCCAGCAAGTGCACCCTGCAGCTGAGCTATGCCATCGGCGTGCCCGAGCCGCTGTCGATCTATGTCGACGGGCATGGCACCGAGCAAGTGGACCCTGCCCGGATCGAAAACGCTATCCGCGAAACCATGTCGCTGACGCCGCGCGGCATCCGCACGCATCTCGGGCTGAATCGCCCGATCTACGAGCGCACCGCCGCCTACGGCCATTTCGGTCGCGAACCCGATGCAGACGGCGGCTTCAGCTGGGAGCGGACCGACCTGATCGACGCGCTGAAGTCGGCGGTCGGCGCCTGAACCCCGCGCCGTGTCGTCCCTGCTGAAAGCGTCGATCGCGCTTAGCGCGGCGCTTATGCTGGGGCGGCTTCTTGGCTTTGCCCGCGAAGTGCTGCTGGCCGCGCGCCTCGGCACCAGCGCAGAGGCCGAGGTCGCGATCGTTGCGCTGACCCTGCCGGACTATCTGGTGGGCGTGCTGTTCTCGGGCGGGCTGAGCGCGGCGCTGGTCCCGGCGCTGCGCGGCACGGCCGAGGACTCTCGTGCAGACCTGTTCCGCTTCGCCGCCACCTGCGTGGTGCTGGCCAGCTGCGTGGTCGGCGCAGCGATCGCGCTGGCGCCGGGCGTCGTGTTCGCGATCCTGGCCCCGGCGATGTCACCTGCGATCACCTCGGAATGGGGTTGGGCAGTGTCGCTTGCCGGGCTGGCGGTGCCGGTGGCAGCCCTGTCCGGGGTCACTGGCAGTTGGCTGAACGTGTCCGGGCGGTTCTTCGCCGTCGGTCTGGGTATCGCCGTGCACAACGCGATTCTGTGCCTGTCCCTGCTGCCGCCGGGGCCGCCCGCCCGCGTGGTCACGCTACTGGCCGGCGGCCTGCTGATCGCCGCGCTGTGCCGGGCGGCGTTGCTGGTTGCCGTTGGCCACCCGCCGCTGCGACCGATGCTGCGTCCGCCGGCACCCGCCGATGCGCGCCTGCTGCGCCTGTTCGGCGCGGGGGTCCTGACCATCGGTCTGGTCTTCGTCGCGAACCTGGCATTCCGAACCCTGGCTGCCGCCGGCGGTACGGGCGAACTTTCGGCGTTTTCCTATGCGCTACGGCTGTTCGAACTGCCGATGGGCCTTGTCCTGGCGCCGCTGGTCACCGTGTTGCTGCCGCGCCTGTCCGACAGCGCCGCGCAAGAACCGCGCCTGATGCGCCGCGCGCTCGCGGTGCTTCTGTCGTTGGCCGTCGTGACGCTGCTGGTTGGCCAATTGGCGGGCGCGCCGATCGCGCGGGCGATCTATGACCGCGGCGCGATGTCCGCTGAAGGCATGCAGCGCATCATCCATACCGCGCAACGGATGTTCTGGGCCCTGCCCTTCGCCGCGCTTGGCTTTTACGGCGCGGCGGTGCTGAACGCCCGCCGCCAGACCGGAACGGTGATGATCAACACCGCGCTGGGCCTGGCACTGGGGGGCACGGTGGCCGCGTTCGGGGCCGTGCTGCCCGGCTTCGTGCTGTTCCATGCGACAACCGGTGTGCTGAATTTCCTGCGCTCGGACCCCGGCGCGCTGAGGCAGCGTTGATCCGGATACGCACCCGGTGCTAACTGCCAGTGAATAGCAGCGGATCCGCATGACCCGATCCTTCCAGACGAGCGCGCCCTGATGTGCGGTATCTTTGGCATTGCCGCCTTCGGCGCGCGACCCGATCCGCAGGCGTTGACCGCCATGCGCGTCGCGCTGAACCATCGTGGTCCGGACGCGCACGGCACGACGATCGACAGCGGCGTGGGAATCGGCAATGTCCGGCTGTCGATCCTGGATCTCAGCCACGCAAGCGATCAGCCGATGTTCGGTGCCGGGGACCGCGTGGCACTGGTGCAGAACGGCGAGATCTATAATTTCGTCGAACTGCGCGAGGAACTGGCCCGCGAAGGGGCCACCTTCCGTACCACCGGCGATACCGAGGTTCTGTTGCAGGCCTATCTGCACTGGGGACCGGATTTCGTGACCCGGCTGAACGGGATGTTCGCCATCGCCGTTCACGACCGGCGTGACGGGACGCTGTGGCTGTATCGCGACCGGCTGGGCGTGAAACCCCTGTTCCTGGCGGAAACGCCGCATGGCGTGTATTTCGCGTCCGAGATCAAGGCGTTGCTGCAAGCCGGTGTCCCGGCTAAGCCGTCGATGGCAGCGCTGGCGACATTTCTTGCCCAAGGGTTCATCGCGCCGCCCGCGACCGCGTTCGATGGCATTGTCCACCTGCCGCCGGGCAGCCGCGCCCGGATCGACGCCGACGGGCTGACCGTGCAACGCTACTGGCGGCTGGAGGATGTGACGCCGGACCCCACGCTCGACCCCGAAAGCGCGCGCGCCGAGGTGATGGACCTGCTGGACGACGCC
>JBFHFG010000258.1:0-5205 GCA_041583815.1 Halovulum sp. | reverse complement strand
TTCTGTTCATCTGGGCCGTGGCCCTGCCCATCGGCATCTATTCCGCCGTGCGCAAGTATACGGTGGGCGACTACATCGCCACCTTCTTCGGCTTCGTTGGCCTCGCCGTACCGAACTTCCTGCTGGCGCTGGTGATGATGTACGTGGCCTTCAAGTATTTCGGCCAGTCGGTCGGCGGGCTGGTCAGCCCGGAATACCTGGACCAGCCCAGGTCCTGGGCCAAGTTCGGCAATCTGCTGCAGCATATCTGGATGCCGGTCTTTGTCGTCGGCACCTCGGGCGCGGCGGCCCTGATCCGCATCATGCGCGCCAATCTGCTGGATGAGCTTTACCGGCCTTACGTCGTCACTGCCCGGGCTAAGGGCATGTCCGAGTTCCAGCTGCTCATGCGCTATCCCGTGCGCGTGGCGCTGAATCCCTTCATCTCGACCATCGGGTGGATCCTGCCGACACTCGTGTCGGGCGAGATCATCGTCGCCGTCGTCATGAACCTGCCCACCACCGGCCCGCTGCTGCTGCGCGCGCTGCTGGTGCAGGACATGTACCTGGCCGGGTCCATGATCCTGATCGTCAGCGTGCTGACGATGATCGGCACCCTCATTTCTGACCTGCTGCTGACCTGGGTCGATCCACGGATACGCTACCAATGAGCATGACGCAGACAGAACTGGCGAACGCCGCAGAAAGCAACGTCGACCCGACCCCGGTCGTCCTGGGCCCCTGGGCGCTGGTCTGGCGCAAGTTCCGCCGGCACCGGCTGGCGATGGTCTCGGCCGTGGTGGTGATCTTCATCTACCTCGTCGCGATCTTCGCCGAGTTTCTCGCCCCGTTCCCGACCGATCAGACCAGCGTGCGCCACACGTTCGCGCCGCCCCAGCCCCTGGCGCTGTTCGTGACGGACGAGGACGGCACCCGCTTCCAGCCCCACGTGAAGGGCCTGAAGATGGAGATCGACCGCGAGGCGATGCGCCGGTCGTTCGCGGTGGACGAGGAAAAGATTATCCCCGTCGGGTTCTTCGTGAAGGGCTACGAATACAAGCTGCTGGGCTTCATCCCGGCCAACCGCCACTTCTTCGGCCCGCTCAACAAGCGTGATCCGATGTACCTGTGGGGCGCCGACCGGCTGGGCCGCGACGTGTTCAGCCGCATCGTCATGGGCACCCGCGTATCCATGTCCATCGGCCTGGTCGGCGTCGCTGTCTCGCTGATCATCGGCGTCGCGATGGGCGGGCTATCGGGCTATTACGGCGGCTGGGTGGATACGCTGATCCAGCGCTTCATCGAGTTCATCCGCTCGGTCCCGACGATCCCGCTGTGGATGGGGCTTGCTGCCGCCATCCCGCTCGACTGGCCACCGCTGCGAACCTATTTCGTGGTGACGGTGATCGTGTCGATGATCGGCTGGACCAGTCTCGCGCGCGAGGTGAGGGGAAAGTTCCTGTCCCTGCGTGGCGAGGATTTCATAACCGCCGCACGACTGGACGGACTGACCGACCGCGAGGTGATCCTCAAGCACATGGTCCCCAGTTTCTCTAGCCACATCATCGCGTCGCTGACGCTGGCCGTGCCGCTGATGATCCTGGCCGAAACCTCGCTGTCCTTCCTGGGCATCGGCCTGCAACCGCCGCTCGTCAGCTGGGGCACCCTGCTGAAGGAAGCACAGAACATCCGCTCGATCATCGAGGCGCCCTGGCTGCTGATCGCACCCGGTTCCGTCATCGTGGTCGCCGTCCTGGCACTCAACTTCCTGGGAGACGGTCTTCGTGACGCAGCCGACCCCTATTCCAACTGAGCCCGCGCCGCTGCTGCGGATCGACGGGCTGAAGACCCACTTCTTCACCGACGATGGCGTGGTGAAGGCCGTGGACGGCGTGGACCTGACCGTCGAGCAGGGCAAGACGCTTTGCGTGCTGGGCGAAAGCGGCTGCGGCAAGTCGATCATGGCGCGCTCGATCCTGCGCATCGTGGACCGGCCCGGCCGCATCGTGGACGGCTCGATCACCTACCAGGCCGCCGACGGACGCAGCGTGGACCTTGCCGCCATGTCGCCGACCTCTCCGGCGATCCGCCAGATCCGGGGCAGCGACATCGCGATGATCTTCCAGGAACCGATGACCTCGCTCGGGCCGATCCAGAAGATCGGCAAGCAGATCGTCGAAACCATCCTGCTGCATCGCAAGATGACCAAGGCCGAGGCCAAGGAAACCGCGATCGAGATGCTGAACCGCGTCGGCATCCCGCGCCCGCGCGAACGGTTCGAGGCCTATCCGTTCGAACTGTCCGGCGGGATGCGCCAGCGCGCGATGATCGCCATGGCGCTGTGCTGCCAGCCGCGCCTGCTGATCGCGGACGAGCCGACGACGGCGTTGGACGTGACCACGCAGGCCCAGATCCTCGACCTGATCGCGGACCTGAAGGAAGAATTCAACATGGCCGTCATGCTGATCACCCACGACCTTGGCGTCGTGGCCGAGGTGGCCGAGGACGTGGCCGTGATGTACCTGGGCAAAGTGGTCGAGAAGGGCGACGTCTATTCGATCTTCGAAGAGCCGAAGCACCCCTACACCCGCGCCCTGCTGGAATCCGTGCCCCGGATCGGCGTGAAACACGCGGGTCGCTTGCCTGCGATTGAGGGCATGGTCCCGCATCCGCTGGTTCGACCCACGGGCTGCCCGTTCCGCACCCGGTGCCGCGATTTCATGCCCGGCACCTGCGACGTGCATCAGCCCGTGCTTCAGCGACACGGCCGCACCGATGTGGCCTGTTTCCTTCACAACCCGGTGCCCGCCCATGGATGATCAGACCCCGATGGACGACGTGATCCTGGACGTCCGCGACCTGTCGATGCACTTTCCGGTCCGTGCCGGCATGTTCGGCAAGAATTATTCCGCCGTCCGCGCCGTCGACAACGTGTCCTTCCAGGTGCATCGCGGCGAAACATTTGGAATCGTTGGGGAAAGTGGTTCCGGAAAAACCACGCTGGGGCGCTGCATCATGCGCATCCTCGGCCCCACCGGGGGCGAGATCGCCTATGCCAGCGAAGGCGCGGGCATGGTTGACCTGGCCGCGGTCGAGGACGCCCAGATGCGCGACCTCTGGCGCGAGATCCGGATGATCTTCCAAGACCCTCAATCCTCGCTGAACCCGCGCCTGCCGGTGATCGAACTGGTCGGGCAGGTGCTCCGTAAGGCCGAGGGGCTGAAAGGCGCAGCACTGGCCGACCGGGTGGCCGAACTGCTTAAAAGCGTCGGCCTGCGCCCCGAGATCCTGCACCGCTATCCGGCCGCCTTTTCAGGCGGTCAGCGTCAGCGGATCGGCATTGCCCGCGCGCTTGCGACCAAGCCGCAACTGGTGATCGCCGACGAGGCGGTCTCGGCCCTCGACGTGTCGATCCAGGCGCAGACCCTGAACCTGCTGCAGGACCTGCAGGAAGAATTCGGCCTGACGTATGTTTTCATCGCGCACGATCTGGCGGTGGTCGAGCATATCTGCGACCGCGTCGCGGTCATGTTCCTGGGCGAGATCGTCGAGCTTGCCGACACGGAGACCCTGTTCGCGTCGCCCAAGCATCCCTACACCCGCGCATTGCTTTCCGCCGTTCCCGTGCCCGATCCGCGCCAACGCTCTGACCGCCGGCTGCGCGCCGCCGCACCCGCCGAGGTGACGGACACCGCCACCGCCTGCAAGTTCGCCGCCCGCTGCCCACATGCCCAGGACCTCTGCCGCCGCCAACGCCCGCAGAAACGGGTGGTCGACGGGGCAGAGGTGCTGTGCCACTTCGCCGGGGAGATCTAGCGCCGGTTCGGCTTTCCCTTCACGACCCGCTTCACCATCTTGCCGAACTGCTTGTCCTTCGCCCTGCGTTCGGCCAGCGAGGCGCTGTTGTGGCTGTCCTCTGCGGCCAGCTTGTGCCATCGCGCCAGGCGGGCGGGGTCTAGCGTGCCGTCCTTTATGGCCGCTTGCACCGCGCAACCGGGTTCGGTCTGGTGCTGGCAGTCGCGGAACCGGCAGGAGGCGGCAAGGTCGGTGATGTCGGCAAAGACCTCGGCCAGGCCTTCGGCTGCGTCGGCGAGCTGAAGCTCGCGCATGCCCGGCGTGTCCAGCAGCCAGCCACCGCCGGGCAGGCGGTGCAGCTGGCGACGGGTGGTGGTGTGCCGGCCCTTGGCGTCATCCTCGCGGATGCCCTGCGTGGCCAGCGCCTCGCCGGTCAGCGTGCCGATCAGCGTCGACTTGCCGACCCCTGAAGAGCCCACGATCCCCACGGTCTGCCCCTTGCCGCACCAGGGTGACAGTCGCCCGGTAGCCTGCGGGTCGCGGGCGTCGAGCACCTCGACCATCATGCCGGGCAGCAGGGCCTCGGCCTGCCGGGCAAGGTCCTGCGGGTCGTCGCAGAGATCCGCCTTGGTCAGCACGATCACCGGCGTCACCCCGGCCTCGCGGGCGAGGGCGAGGTAACGTTCCAGCCGGGCGGGGTTGAAGTCCTGGTTGCAGGATGTCGTGATGAAAAGCGTATCGAGATTGGCCGCGATCAGCTGCCGCTCGCGGTCCGGGCCGGGGGCCTTGCGCGCGATCAGGCTGAACCGGTCGAGCCGCCGGACCGGGCGGAGCGTGCCGGGTTCGACCAGCAGCCAGTCACCCACGGTGGCAGGACCGCCGTCCTCGTGTGGCAGGGGCGGGACATGCGCCGAGAGGGTCTCGCCCAGCACGGTCAGTCCGGAGCGGTCCACGGTCATCACGCGGACCGGGCTGAGCGTGGCGAACTCCTCGGGGTCGAGTTGCTGCAGGAAATGCGTTCGCCAGCCCAGGGTGGCGAGATCGGTGCGGGTGGTTTCGGGTCGGATCATCGGTTCCGGTCTTTCAATGGATCAGGTCGGGATCGGCACAGGCAATCGGCCCGCGTGCGCGGGGTGTTCGGTCAGCGTCTGTGCGATGGGCGGCCATCTGGCTGCCCGGCCTGATCAGGACATGAAAGCTCCGTTTCCTGGTGTGATCATAGGGGGCGCGGCGGCGCCGGGGAAGGGGAGAATTCAGGGCGAAAACCGGGATCTCACAGTGAAAACCCCATTAAGTATATGAAATTAATAGGATGTTATCTGTAAAAACTTCGTTAACGCGGGTATTGGGGATGTGCGATGGGGATTCAGGGGGGAGTGCTGTGGGGATCGGTTTGCCCGGGTGTTCGGGGAGCGTGCCGGTGGGGGCGGC
>JBFHFG010000257.1:0-5211 GCA_041583815.1 Halovulum sp. | reverse complement strand
GCTGTTTGACGGGCCGCGCCCGCACCACGGACCGCGAGGACCCGCGCTTGGGCGCCGCATCGGCATGCCCATGTTCCTCGGTCACGCTGCCCATCGCGGCCACCAGCGAGTGCCGGTCAAAGGCCGACGCGGCATCCAGCGCCACGACACCGCCGTCACGCATCACCGCGATCCGGTCGGAGGTTTCAAGGATTTCGCCCAGCAGGTGCGAGATCAGCACGCAGGTTCCGCCCCCGGCCACGAACCGTCGCACGTGTTTCAGCAGCAGCCCGGCTGCCACGCTGTCCAGCGAGCTTGTCGGCTCGTCCAGGATCACCACCTGCGCCGGGCGGTCGGTGACGGCGAAGGCACGGGCGATCTCGACCATCTGCCGCCGCGCGATGGACAGGTCGCCGACCATGTCGTTCGGCGAGATCCCATGGCCCGGAAACACCTCGTCCAGCTTCTCACCGATCAGCGTGCGCGCCTGCCGCCGCCAGCCCACGCCCCGGATCGACGGGTGCGAGATCCGGGCGTTCTCGGCCACAGTCAGGTTGGGGCATAGCGACAGTTCCTGGAACACGCAGCGCACGCCGTGCGCTTGCGCGTTCGCGGTCGAATGGCTGCCGGTCACGTCCGCCCCGGCGATGGCGATGGTTCCCGCGTCGGGCGTCAGCACGCCCGACAGCACGTTCATCAGCGTGGATTTCCCCGCGCCATTATGCCCGACCAGGCCCAGGCATTCGCCCCCGGCCAGGTCAAGCGATACGCCCGACAGCGCGCGGACGGCGCCGAAACGCTTTTCGACGCCGTCCAGCCGGACGATTGGATCATTCGCAGTCATCTGCCGTGGAAGGCCCGGATCAGCTGCCCGACGCCTCCGCGATCACCGCCTTGGCATCCTCCAGCGAGTATTCCACGTTGGCGACGCCGCCCTCTTCGGTGTTCTCAAGCGCCTCTTCCAGATTGTCCTGGTCGATGCGCAGGAAAGGCACGGTCATATCCTTGGGTACCTCGGCCCCGTCCAGGATCTGCTGCGCCACCCAGAAGGCCAGCGTCGAGACACCCGGCGCGATCGAGACGGACATCGTCTCGTAGCCGTTGGCATCCTTCTGTTCCTTCCACCAGGTCAGCTCGTCATGGCGGTTGCCCATCACGATGATCGGCATGTCGCGCCCGGCGGCCTTGAAGGCCTGCGCCGCGCCATAGCCGTCGCCGCCCTGGGTAACGACTGCGGCGACTTCGGGCAACGAGGGCAGGATGCCTGCGACCGCCTTCTGTGCTACGTCCTGCGCCCAGTTGCCGTGGACCGAGCCGACGATCTCGAACTTGCCGGTTTCCTCGACGCCCTCGTGGATGCCGGCGCTGATCTCGTCATCGACGAACACCCCGGCCAGGCCGCGGATCTCCAGCAGGTTGCCGCCGTCCAGGCGGTCGGCAAGGTAGAGAACCTCGTCCTTGCCCATCTGCTTGAAGTCGACCGCGATGCGCCAGGCGCAGGGCTCGGTCACGACGCCGTCGAAGGAAACCACGGTGACGCCCGCGTCGCAGGCTTCCTTGACCGCGCCGTTCAGCCCCTCTGGCGAGGCGGCGTTGATGACGATGGCATCATAGCCTTGCAGGATCAGGTTCTGGATCTGCGCGGCCTGCTCGGTCACCTGGTTCTCGGCAGTGGTGAAGGCATCTGCGGCAGCAACGGTGCCGTCCGCGACGGCGGCGCCGGTCACCTTTTCCCAGCTGCGCAGCATCGCCTGCCGCCAGCTGTTGCCGGCGTAGTTGTTCGACAGGGCGATGCGCTTGTCGGCGGTATCGGCCATCGCAGACGGGCCGGCCACAAGCGACAGGCTGGCAGCCGCGGCCAGAAGGGCGGCGCGTTTCGTGAAGGTCATTGTCTTGCTCCCCAGTTTATCCACCCCGTCGGCAGCGTGGCCGGACAGGGGGGCCAGGCAGACCGCGTGCAGCGGTTCTTCTTTGCCTATGGCCCGGGGGATACTGTGCCGCAAAGCCGGGAAAACGCAAAACTTTTTATTGCGTAATGTACCGAAAGCAGAGTCGTCTGGTCAGGCGGCGCCCAACTGGCTGCGCTGCAGAAGGCTCAGCGTGCGCATCGAGGCGCGCAGCAGGATCTCGCGTTCGGCCAGGGAGGACAGCTGCTCGATCGCCTCGACATCCTCGGAGGACCAGTCGCGCGGCTCGCGGTCGATCACCGAAAGCACGCAGACCACGTCGTTGACCGGCCCGCGCACCGGTACGCCAAGATAGGCGCCGACACGGCCGAATTCCTGCGCGGCACCGGTGCGTATATCGCTCAGGCCATCATGGATGATCAGCGGCGCCTCGCTGGCCGAGACATGCTGGCAGATGGAATAGCGCAGCGGCACCTCGCGCGAACTGGCCAGCGGTTCGGGAAGGCCGCGTAGCGCGGTCATGAACTGCCGGTCCTTGTCACACTCGATCGCACTCAGCATCGCGATCGGCGCGTCCAGAAGTTTCTGGGCCAGGGCGGTAATACGGTCATAGGCAGAGTCAGGAGGCGCATTCACAAGCCCGAGGTCGGACAGTGAATACAGCGTGGTGTTCCGGTGGCCGGTTTTGTCTGTCGGCACGCGATACAGCCTGCTCAGCATATTACTAACGCCTGACTCTTCCACATATGGTCATATCTTCCCTATTGAAGGGCATAACGCCGAATGTCCATCAATGGTTGCCGTGGAAATCGTTTTAATCGCAATCATGAGGTGACTCGCACACGCTGCGCAAGCAGCCATGAGACTACTTGCGCCTATAGCTGTTACAATCATCCCTCTCTGAAGGTTCGTTCAGTCGTTCGCCGGGGACTGTTGCCTTTTGCCCATAGTCGAGGGCGGAGCGGGCGGTTCACCAACCCCGGTAATGTTTGGCGAACAAGGCTTTAACGTCATGCGTGCATGGGGCAGTATCCCAGCAAATCCGCGGCAAGGAGCAGTCAGCAGATGGAACGAAGCATACTGCCAGTCATCCTTTCGGGCGGCAGCGGCTCGCGCCTGTGGCCAATTTCCCGCAGGTCCCGGCCGAAGCAGTTTCTTCCCCTCGCCGGAGAGCGCACAATGCTGCGCGAGACCCTCGACCGGCTGGCGCCGCTGGGTCCGCGCATGCTGATTCTGTGCGCCGAGGACTCGCGATTCCAGGTGGCCGAGCATGTCCACGAATCGGGTCTGGCGGCCGAAATCCTGCTGGAGCCCATCGCCCGCAACACCGCGCTGCCCTGCGCGGTGGCGGCACTGACCGCGCTGAAAGACACGCCAGACGCAATCCTTCTGATCGCCCCGGCGGACCATTACATCCCCGATGCCGCGGCGTTCCGCGCGGCGGCCGGGCACGCGGCCGACCTGGCGGCGCAGGGGCACATCGTGACCTTCGGGGTGACGCCTTCGGGGCCGGAAACGGGCTATGGCTATATCCGGCGTGGCGATCCGCTGTGCGATCGCGGCGCCCGTGTCGCGGCCTTCCGCGAAAAACCCGATCTTCAGACCGCCAAGGCCTATGTCGCGGACGGCGCGCACTACTGGAACGCGGGCATCTTTGCCGCGCCCGCCGCGCTGCTGCTGGACGAATTGCAGGCTCATGCGCCCGAGGTTGTCGCCGCCGCGCGCGCAGCACTGGACGGGGCGGCCCGCGACCTGGACTTCCTGCGCCTTGCCGCCGATCCGCTGGTGGCCTGCCCCGACCTGTCCATCGACTACGCGGTTATGGAACGGACCCACAAGGCGGCGATGGTCCCGGCCGAATTCACCTGGTCCGACCTGGGGTCCTGGGGTGCCATGTGGGAAATCTCGCGCGACGGGGCCGAGGGCAACGCCACGCGGGGCAATGTCGCGCTGCTGGATACCAGCGGCAGCTATGTCCACAGCGAAGGGCCGCTGGTGGCGGTCAAGGGCGTACGCGACCTTGTCGTCGTCGCCACCCCGGACGCGGTACTTGTCACCGACCGCCACGCGCCCGCCGCCGCCGGCGAGGTGGTGCGCCACCTCAAGGCCGCCGGTCACGCCGAAGCGACCGAACATCGCCGGGTGCTGCGCCCCTGGGGCAGCTATGAATCGCTGGCCACTGGTCCGCGCTTCCAGGTCAAGCGGATCACCGTGCGGCCCGGCGGGGTGCTGAGCCTGCAAAGCCACCTGCATCGGGCCGAGCACTGGGTCGTCGTGTCGGGCACTGCCGAGGTGACCATCGGCGACACGGTCCGCACCCTGACCGAGGACGAATCCGTCTATGTGCCGCTGGGCGCGACGCACCGGCTGGCGAACCGGGGAAGGGTCGACCTCGTGCTGATCGAGGTGCAGTCCGGCGCCTATCTCGGCGAGGACGACATCGTGCGCTACGACGACATCTATGCGCGTGACTGAGGTCGCGTGCACCGAACTGGTCAATCGTGCGGCGATTGCCCGGATAACGTGCACCAGCGTGCAGACTGTTGCTTTCGGATCGATACCCCGTTGTAATCGGATACGGGCTTTGAAAAGCTCGTCGTAACCTGCGGGGGGTATGCGTGAAGTCCAGATTTTTCAACGAAATGTACGACGGCGACACGGTTCGGGCCGCCTATGCCAACTTAGTGGACTGGATTGACGGCTATCCGCCCGAACAGTTCGACCTGAAGCGGAAAGAGGCCGAGACGATCTTCCGCCGCATCGGCATCACCTTCGCCGTCTACGGCTCCGAGGAAACGAACGAGCGGCTGATCCCCTTCGACATGATGCCCCGCGTCTTCACCGAGACCGAGTGGCGCAAGCTGGAGCGCGGCGTCAAGCAACGCGCCCGCGCCCTGAACGCCTTCCTGTGGGATATCTACCACCGCCGCGAGATCGTCCGCGCCGGCCGCATCCCGGGCGAACTGATCTGGCGCAACGAGGCGTTCGAACCTGCCGTCGTCGGCACCTCGCCCGCGCGGGGGGTCTATTCCCACGTCGTCGGCGTCGACCTGGTGCGCACCGGCCTGGACGAGTTCTTCGTGCTCGAGGACAACTGCCGCACCCCGTCCGGCGTGTCCTACATGCTGGAAAACCGCGAGATCATGATGCGGCTGTTCCCCGAACTGTTCCGTACGTCGCGGATTCTGCCGGTGGACGACTATCCGCAGGCGTTGCGCCGCACCTTCGCCTCGGTCGCGCCCGAGAAATGCGAGGGCGACCCGACCATAGTCGTGCTGACGCCGGGTCCGTTCAACTCAGCCTATTACGAGCATTCCTTCCTGGC
>JBFHFG010000256.1:0-5211 GCA_041583815.1 Halovulum sp. | reverse complement strand
CAGCACCGTGACCAAGAAGCACAGGGCTCCGGCGATCCGGTCTGCCAGCGGCGGAGAGGTGGTCACAATGATCGGTCCCGAGAAGAAGTTTCGGGCCCTTTCAATCAGGTTGCAGGCGGCGGGGCAATCCGCCGCCCGGAAGCGGGGCGCGGGTCAGGCCGGCACGTCGGCCAGCGCGGCGCTCAGCTTCTCGGCCTCGCGGCCATAAACCTCGGTATAGTGATCGAAGCGGGCGTCGGCCCAGGCGGTGCCCTGGGTCGCACTGCCCAGCGCCCGGTGCAGTTCGTCCAGTGCGGCGGCGGGCAGCAGGGCGCTGAACACGTCCCAGCCGTGGGCCACCGCGTGCGCCTCGAAGCCCAGAACCTGCCCTTTCAGCCCGTTCACCACCGGCACCAGCCCGCCGGAGAACGCCGAGGGTACGTGGATGTCCACCCGGAAGATCGGTTGCAGCAGAACCGGACCCGCGTCTTTCAGCGCCTGGCGCACCGCCGCCGCGCCCGCCGTGCGGAAGGCGTGATCCGAACTGTCGACGGCGTGGTGCTTGCCGTCCTTCAGCGTCACAGCGACATCGGCCACCGGGAATCCCAGCGGCCCCTTGCGCAGCGCGTCCCCCGCGCCCGAGGCAACGGCGGGAATGTAGTTCTTGGGCACCGCGCCACCCTTGACCACCTCGGTGAACGAGAACCCGGCGCCGCGTTCGGTCGGCGCGATCTCCAGCAGCACGTCGGCGAACTGGCCCGCCCCGCCGGATTGCTTGCGGTGACGGTGTTGCTGTTCGACCGTACGCGTGATCGACTCGCGATAGGCGGGCTGCACGGGGGCGAACTCGACCTCGATGCCGAAATCCTCGGCCAGCTTGGCGGCGACGCGCCGCGCGTGCATCGGACCCTGTGTGGCCAGCACCGGCTTGCCGGTCTGGGCGTCCTGTTCGACGGCCAAGGCAGGGTCGGTCTCGGCCAGGCGGGCCAGCGCGCCGGACAGGCGCACGTCATCGCGTTCGTGCCCCGGCGTGACAAGCTGCCGGTGGCCGGGCGCCCGGCCGCGCATCCAGTCCGGCGCAGGGGCGGCGGCCTCGGCGGTCAGAACGGTGCCCGCGGTCAGGTGATCCGACTTCACCGCCAGTGCGATGCCGCCCGGTTCGATCCCCTCGACCGGAGTCCGGCCATCCAGCCCGGTCAGGCTGCCCAGCGTAGAGCCGCCCAGGGGCTTGCCCGCGGCCACGCCATCGGTCAACGCGCGCAGCACGGTCAGCTTGCCAAGGTGCCGACGGACATCGGCCAGGAAGGCCACCGCCAACGGCGCGCCGCCCAGCCGGTCGCGCAGCGCCTGCGGTCCCGGCACCTCGTGGCGCAGGGACTTCATCAGCCGCTGCACACCGTTGCCATGGCTGGCGGCCCCCAGCAGGGCGGGCATCGCGGCGTGGGTGGCCAGTACCTTGGCGGCTAGTCCGAACACCTCGTAGGTGGCGGGGCGCTTGTCCTCGATCAGCTGCTCCAGCAGGGCGTCGTCGAAATCGGCAAGATGCTCCAGCAGCTCGGTGCGCGCCTCCTGCTCTCGTTTCCTGGCGGTGTCGGGCATTTCGATCAGGTCCGAACGCTGGCCCTCGTTGAACTGCCACGCGCGTTCGGAGATCAGGTCGATGGTTCCGGTCACCGCCTCGCCGCTGCGCATCGGCACTTGCCGCAGGATGATCGGCTGCGGGCAGTACGCCTGCAGCGCGGCGACGATGTCGCGCACCCGCCCCCCGGGCGAATCGATGCGGTTGACGAACAGCACGGCGGGAATGTCGGCTTCCTGCACCAGTCGCAGGTAGGGGGCGGTCAGCACCGCGGCATAGGGGTCGGGCGGCACGACCACGACGGCGGCATCGCTGGCAGACAGCGCCTGCGCCGCAAGACCAAGGTTCTCGCTGCCGCCAGCGATGTCGATGCAGCCCCACGCATCCCCCAGATATTCGAAACGCCGCAACGTGGCGGCGTCTGAGAACTCGTTGACCTCGGCGCGGCCCTCAAGGCCGCCGAGCGCGTCTGCCAGCGTGGTCTTTCCCGATTGCGACGGGCCGATGATGGTGAATACCCTCATGCGCAGTCCCTCCCTGTTTGCGTGGGCGCGCGCAGGTGCGCGGGCCGCTGCAACGACGGGTGGTCTTGCCCGGGCGAGGCCGGGGCCTGCCTCGTGGCGTCGGGATCGGGGCGCCTTGGTCGGGCCTTGGTCGGTCCCGGCGACTCTGCAAAGTGTCGGGCAGGGCCGGGCAGGCGGTCAAGCCCTCACGGCACCTGCGCGCCGTTGGTCCCGACAAAGACCGAATAGAGCGCGTGGGTCGAGGTGATGAACAGCCGGTTCCGCCGTGGCCCGCCGAAGCACAGATTCGCGGCCATCTGCGGTAGCTTGATCTTGCCCAGAAGCGTGCCGTCGGGGGCATAGCAGTGCACCCCGTCCTGCGCGCTGGACCACAGGTTGCCGTCAACGTCGAAACGGAACCCGTCCGGCACCCCGGGCGAGACCTCGACGAAGACGCCCTTGTCGGTCAGCGTGCCGTCCGCGCCCACGTCGAAGCGGCGGATGTGGTGCGGCCCGTCGGGGTCATGGCTGAACCCGCTGTCGGCGATATAAAGCTGGCTTTCATCGGGCGAGAACGCCAGCCCGTTCGGCTTGACGAAATCGTCTGCCACGACGCTGATTTGCCCCGAGGTATTGACCCGGTAGACATAGCATCCGTCCTGCTCGGGCACTGCCTTGTAGCCTTCGTAGTCGCTCATGATCCCGTAGGTCGGGTCGGTGAACCAGATGCTGCCGTCGGACTTGACCACCACGTCGTTGGGCGAGTTCAGCCGCTTGCCCTGATAGCTGTCGGCGATGACAGTGATCGAGCCGTCGGCCTCGGTCCGGCTGACGCGCCGCCCGCCATGTTCGGCGCTGACCAGTCGGCCCTGCCGGTCGCGGGTGTTGCCATTGGCGAAATTGCTGTCGGCGCGGAACACGCTGACGCCCGCATCGGGCACCCAGCGCAGCATCCGGTTGTTGGGAATGTCCGACCAGACAAGGAAATTGCCGTCGCCGAACCAGACCGGCCCTTCGGCCCAGCGGCAGCCGTCGAACAGCGTCTCGACCGCCGCCGTGGGCACGGTCAGCGCCCGGAACCGGTCGTCGTGATACTCGATATCGTTGCCAACAAGCGCCATGCTCAAATCCTCTCAGGTTCGTTTGCGCCCGCCGCTGGCCGCGACGATGACGCCAATGATGATCAGCCCGGTCAGCACCATCCGCACCCCGGCGCCCGCGCCGAACGTGTTCAGCATGGTGACCAGCAGGAACAGGAACAGTGCGGCACCCCACAGGCCCGGCACGTTGGAATAGCCCCCCGCGACCGAGGTGCCGCCGATGACAACCACCGCGATCGAGGACAGCAGGTATTCCTCGCCCATGTTGAGCGCCGCGCCGCCGGAAAAGCCCGCCAGCAGGAAACCGCACAGCCCCGCCAGCGTCGCGCACATCAGGTAGGTCAGCGCCCGCGTCCGCTCGACACTGATGCCCGCCAGGTGCGCGGCGCGCTGGTTCTGGCCAATGGCCAGCACCGCCCGGCCATAGATCGTGCGCGTCAGCAGCAGGTGCATCCCGACGGCAAGCGCCGCGACGGCCAGCGCGATGATCGGCACACCAGCGATCTTGGCGGTGGTGAAATCCGCCAGCGGCTCGGGCGGTTTGACGCGCAGGCCGCGGTTGTACCAGATCGCCGCCGACTGGAAGATGAAGCTGGACGACAGCGTCGCGATGATCGGCGGGATGCGCAGCAGGCGGATCAGCGCGAAGTTGATCGTGCCCACACCCAGCCCGATCAGCAGCGCGATCATCAGTCCCACCGGCAGCATCGCCGCCGCGCCGCCCATCACCTTCATGGAAACGGTGCCCGCCAGCGTCATGCAGGCCGGGATCGACAGGTCCACGTTGCCGGGACCGAGGGTGATCACGAACATCTGCCCCAGCGCGACGATCACGTAGAACGCCCCAAAGGTCAGCGCCGCGCTCAGCACTTGCGTCGAGCCGGTGCCGCCGGTGAACAGGGCGGTCGCCAACCAGACCGCGAACGCGCCGACCCAGGCCCAGAGCCAGGGTTGCCGAAGGATCGTGCTCATCGCTTCGCCTCCCCGCGGCTGATCAGGATGCGCAGTGCCAGCACCAGGATCAGGATCGCGCCCTGCGCGCCGATCTGCCAGTCCGGGTTCAGCCGCAGGAACGACAGGAACGACCCCGCCAGCGCCAAGGTCATTGCGCCGATCACCGCGCCGATGGGCGAGACGCGGCCGCCCACGAACTCACCCCCGCCCAGGATCACCCCGGCGATGGACAGCAGCGTGTAGCGCAGCGCGATGTTCGCATCGGCCGAGGTGGTCAGCCCGACCAGCGCCATGCCCGAAAGCACGCCGAAGAACCCGGCCAGCGCGAACATGGTCATCTTGATCCGCAGGATCGACCAGCCCGCCCGCGCCAGCGAGGCCGGGTTGCCCCCCGCCCCCCTCAGCACCGTACCGAAAGCCGAGCGCATCAGCCCGACATGGACCACGCCCGCGATCACCACAGCAGCGATGATCGGGAACGGCACCAGCGGCGGCTTCAGCGTCATCAGCGACCGGATCCAGCCGGGTGCGGCGCCGCCCGGCGTGGGCAGCACCAGCACGGCAAGCCCCAGCCAGACAAAGGACATGCCCAGCGTGACCACGATGCTGGGCAGATTTCGTAAGTGGATCAACGCCCCCAGTAGCGCATAAGCCACCACCAACCCGGCCAGCGCCAGCACGCCCAGAACCGGGGTGTCGTTCAGCCATGTGGCGGTGATGCAGGCGCACAGGCTGACGAACGCGCCGATCGACAGGTCCAGCTCGTTGACGCACAGGATGAACATCTGCGCGATGGTCGCCAGCGCGATAGGGATCGCGAGGTTCAGCAGCAGGTTCAGCCCGAAATAGCTTTGCGTGCGCGGTTGCAGCCAGAAGATCGTGATGAGCAGCGCCGCCAGCGACAGCGGCGGAAGCAGCGCGCGCAGCAGGCGCGGAGAGATCAGGTTTCCGATTTGACGGCCCATCACGCGTCCTCGCGGAAACTGGCGTGGATGACCATTTCCTCGGTCATCTCGGCGCGCGGCAGGTCTGCGGCGATGATCCCTTCGCGGAAGACGTAGACGTGCTCGCAGTTGCGCAATTCGTCCATCTCGGT
>JBFHFG010000255.1:0-5214 GCA_041583815.1 Halovulum sp. | reverse complement strand
CTACCGCTTGGGCAATGCGGGCCAGGTCTTGCTCGGCTGCGCGGTCGCAAACCATGACGCGTGGCGCGGCGTCGGTCACGAAATAGCTGAGTTCGGCTTCGGTGTAGGCGGTGTTTAGGGGCAGAAAGACGGCGCCGCACTGTATCGTCGCGGCATAGAGGGCCAGCATGTCCGGGTGCTTGGGGGCCTGCACCACGACGCGGTCGCCAGGCTGCACTTGGGCCACTTGCAGAACATTCGCGATCCGGGCTGTGCGCGCGACGAAGTCGCGATACTGGATCGCATGGCCGTCGTCGGTGCGCAGGAAGACCGCATCATTCTCGCGATGCGGGGCGATCAGCGCATCGTAAAGGTGGTTCGTCATATGGCATCCTCCTGGGGAAAGTTCTCGGGTGCGGACGCCTTCAGGCGCAGGGCCTTGTCGGCGGCGATCTCACCCTTCAGCACAAGGCCGGCGTGGTTCACCTCGATCCGCGCGAGGTCGTAGAAGTAGTTCACCATCGCGCCGCAGGACTGGCGTCGGCCGTTTGGCGTGGTGTCGGCATCGGCGTGCACCGCATGGATCTGCGCGCCGTTGCCCAGGTGAAAGCGCGCGACCGGGTCCAGCGGCTCTCCGTCGTCGGTGCGGGCGTGAAGCAGGTAATAGGCTGCCATCGCCTCGACCTCTTCGTCGGTCGCGGTGCCGGTCAGGACGCGCGCGGCGCGGGTCAGGCGGTCATTCTGGGCGAGCCAGCGGCTGAAGCCCGGCATTGGCGAAAGGGTCACGAACGTGTCGAGCTGAGGCAGTTCGGCGCTGAGTTCGGCCACGACCTGCTTGATCAGCAGGTTCCCGAACGAGACGCCCTTGAGGCCCTTCTGGCAGTTCGAGATCGAATAGAACACCGCGGTCGTCATCTGTTGCGGGGCAAGCGGCGTGCGGTCCTCGGCCAGCACCTGCTGGATCGACCCGGCGATGCCATCCGTCAGCGCGACCTCGACGAAGATCAGCGGTTCGTCCGGCATGGTCGGGTGAAAATAGGCAAAGCAGCGGCGGTCAGGTGGATACAGCCGACGGCGCAGGTCGTCCCAGTCGTCGATGGCGTGCACAGCCTCGTAGGCCACGATCTTTTCCAGGATACTGGCAGAAGTTTCCCAGTTGATCGGGCGCAGCACCAGGAAGCCGCGGTTGAACCAGCTGCGCAGCAGGTGGACAAAATCCAGGTCGGTCCGCTTGAGCTGCGGAGCCTCTTTCAGCAGGTCCAGCAGGTCGACGCGCATTCGGACCAGTTCACCCGTCGCTCCAGTAGATTGGTTCAGGCGGCGCAGAAGTTCCTGGCGCGGCGGTTCGGCGGCGGCGGTCAGGCGGCGATAGACAGCGACATCGGGGGTGCGGGCGTAGGCGGTGGCAAGCTGGGCGATGGCGTTCGGGTCAAGTTCCAGTTCATCGTTGAGGAAATCGAAGAAGGCCCGTTTGCCCCCGCGATCAAGCTGCGCATAGCGCGACAGGATCGCCTTGGAGAGCTGGATGCCCGACACCATGCCTTCGGAAGACAGCAGGGCCCGGCACATCGCCTCGATCGGGCGGGGGTCCCGGCTGTCTGCCGGGGCGCGGCGGCGTTCGAACAGCGTCGTCAGAAGATCGCCGAGGAAGCTGGGCTGTCGCATGGTCCGTCCTTTCAGGCTATCGGCCGGGCTTGTGCTAAAAAATCGATTTTATTTGACACAAGCCAGCAATATCGTCAAAACAGGAGGAAATCAACGAGGAGTTTTGGGATGAGATTTCTGGTGGGCACGCGCTCGGGCGCGCAGGCAGTACATCTGGTGCGGGACGAACTGGCCTATGATCTGACCGCGCGTTTCGACGGGGTGGGGGCGGACCTGAGCGGGCTGATTGGCAAGCCTGACCTGGCCGAGGCGATTGCCGAGGCGGCGGACCTGGGGCCCGGCGTGCCGGTTGCGGAAGTGACCCCGGCGCTGCCGCTCAGCCGCCCGCCCAGCATCATCTGTCTTGGGCTGAACTATATCGAGCACATCAAGGAAGGCGGCTACGATATCCCGGATTACCCTGCGCTGTTCATGCGTGGGCCGAACTCGATCATGGCCGCTGGCGCGCCGATGGTCCGCCCCACCTGCTCCGAACGGTTGGACTACGAGGCGGAGTTGATGGTCATCATCGGGCGCGGCGGACGCCATATTGCCGAGGCTGACGCGCTGGACCATGTATTCGGCTATACCGTCTTCAACGACGGCTCGGTGCGGGACTACCAGCGCAAGACCCACCAGTGGACGCCGGGCAAGAACTTCGACGATACCGGCGCAATCGGCCCGGTCGTGGTGACGCCGGACGAACTGCCCGAGGGGGCTGCCGGATTGAAGATCGAAAGCCGCGTGGGCGACGAGATCCTGCAAAGTTCGAACACCGCCAACATGATCTGGCCGGTTGCACGGGCGATCGCGATCATCTCGGAATACACCACGCTGCAAGCCGGTGACATGATTGCCATGGGTACACCGCCGGGCGTTGGCCATGCCAAGACGCCTCCGCGCTGGCTGAAGCCCGGCGAGACCGTCGAGATCGAGATTGAAGGGATCGGGATCTGCGCCAGCCCCGTGTTGGACGAGGCCGAACATGTCGCGACCCGTAAGGCCGAGGCGCTGACCGCTTGAGAAAGACCGGGGGGCGCGCCGCTGGCGCGCCCTCAGTCCGGAACCGAAAGCCGGGTTTCTTCGAACAGACCGGCCAGGAACGCCCCGGTCTGACGGTAATGAGCCAGCAGACGTGCCGACGCCAGATCGGCATCCCGCGCGATGGTGGCCTGCAGAATATCGCGATGCTCGTCCGCGACATTGCGGGTCTTGTAGTTCAACGACCGCCCCGCAAGATACCGGTAGCGGATGTTCAGATCATAGAGCTGCGAGCAGAGTTTCAGCAGGATAGGGGCGTCGCAGCTGGCCAGCAGCGCCATGTGGAAATCCTTGTGCGCCTCCTCGAAGGCCTCGGGGTCGCCCCCGGCGCGCCGCAGCATCCTGTGATGGACCAGCACGAGTTCCTCTTCGTGGCCCTCGGTCATCCGCGCGATGCTCTGGCGCAGGGCCATATCCTCCAGCGTGCAGCGCAGATGCAGGATTTCCTCGAAGTTCTTCTGGCTGACCGGCGCCGCACGAAAGCCGCGCTGGTCGATGCGTTCCACCAGGTTGTCCGAGGTGAGCAGGCTAAGCGCCTCGCGGATCGGCGAGGCGCCCATGCCCAACCGTTCGCGCAGGCCGTCGATCTTCAGTTTCTCGCCGGCCTCGATCTCGCCCACGACGATAAGGCGGCGCAATGCGAGATAGGCGCGCTGCGTCGTCGAACCGTCGGTTCCAGCTGAGGCGGAGAAGGATGCGAGTACCATCGCAGCAGGATTGTCGATTTTCCCGGCGGGTTCAACAGGGCCGCTGGTCGCGGCCCTGTTGGCGCGGCTGCGCGGGTTCATGCGGTTTCCTGCTCGGCCTCGGCCAGCAGGGCGCGCAACTGGTGCGTCTCGGACAGGCGCGCGCCGGGGTACATGGCCTTAGCATAGGCCGGGCGTGCCTGAAGGCGGGTGAACCAGTCGGTCACCAGCGGGTAATCCTCGTCCCAGATCCACGACATGCCCAGATCGTTGGTACGGTCGATCAAGGGGGCGGCCACCACGTCGGCAAGCGAGAAGAATTCGCCCGCCAGCCACGGACCCTTCTCCAGCGATCGCTGCATGCGCTGGCAGGTTAGCGTCAACTGATCCACGGACTCCTGCACCGCGTCCTTGTCGAAACCCTTCTCGGACATCTTCAGGTAGAAGTGCTTGCGCAGCGGGCGCGGGCCGGCCTGCTGCTGCACGAACTCTTCGTTCGACAGACCGTCGAACCGGTTCAGGAAGGCACGGTTGAACGAGGGCACGCGGACCGCATAGGTCGGCACTTCCTCGAGAAAGCGCATCCAGGCACGGACCTTTGCCCGGGATACTGCGTCGCGCCCGGACAGCGGCGGCTCGGGGCAGACCTCGTCAAGATACTCGCAGATGACGCTGGAATCGATGATCGGCTGGCCGTCATGGACCAGTGTCGGTACGACGCCGTTGGGATTGATCTTCAGGTAGTCGGGGTCAAGCTGGCCCTTGTTGGCAAGGTCGATCAGCTTGCTGTCGAACTCCAGCCCCTTCTCGGCCAGGGCGATGCGCACCTTCTGGCTACAGGTGGAGTGGTGCGCGTGATAGAGCGTGATCATCAGTCGTTTCCTCCAGGAAGCGTGCCCTTGCCGTCGATCAGGACGAAGGCGATGGTGCAGGGCTCATCATAGCAGTTCGACCAGGCGTGATTGGTGCCGCGCTGGACGACGACATCGCCGGCGGAAAGCTCTACATCGTCGGCTTCTTCATCCATCAGCATCTTGATGCGTCCTGAGACGATCACCGCGTAATCGACCGAGTCGGTCCGGTGCATGAACGGGTGGCGGTCATTGGCCTGGATGTTGTGCGCGGCGCCCATCTCGGCGAAGGCGGCCTTGCCATCGAGCGTTGCCAGCACCTCGGGGTCTTCGGGTTCGAACGTCACGAAACGGAACACCGACCCACCCTTGGGCGGGTGCAGGACCAGCGGTCCATCGACCGTTTCCTCGGGGCCATCAAACGGGGCAGGGGTCTCGAATGTCTGCCAGAAGTTGGTCAGCGTCACGCCGGGGCGATTGGGGCGCTGCAGGATGCATTCGGCCGGTCCGTCCGCGACGATGATTGCCTTGCCGCTTGCGTCGTGCCCGGTGACGACTCGCCTTATACTCTGTGCCATTGGCATTCCTCCCTTAAGGATATCGAGGGCGATCCTACCGCGGAAATCATTCGGCGCAACATAAAATCGATATTTATCGTACGGTATAGAAAAATCGATAATAATGTTGACTTGCGTTGCAAAATCGAGAACATGAAGGACAACGTCAAACAAAAACTGACACGCAAGGGAGGAAACATGCGACCCATCAAGAGCTTTGCGACCGGCGCGGCAATGTGCCTGGCGGTATTCGGCGGTACGCTGCCCGCTGCTGCGGAGGAACTTCGCATCGGTACCGCCAGCCTGGGTGGTGCGTTCTACCCGGTCGGTCAGGCGATCTCGAACCTGGTGAACAAGCATGCCGACGGGCTGACGATGGTTCCCGTTGTGACCCAGGGGGGAACCGAGAACCCGCGTCTGATCGCCAGTGGCGAAGTCGATGTGGCCAACGGTAAT
>JBFHFG010000254.1:0-5221 GCA_041583815.1 Halovulum sp. | reverse complement strand
GTTACGATGATGTCCATCCCCCGGACCTTGTCGATCTGGTCGTACGAGATTTCGGGGAAGATGATCTGTTCCTTCAGGCCCATGGCGTAGTTGCCACGGCCGTCGAAGCTCTTGCCCGAGATGCCGCGGAAGTCGCGGACACGGGGCATCGCGATGGTCACCAGGCGATCCAGGAATTCGTACATCCGGTCGCCGCGCAGGGTCACCTTGACGCCCAGCGGCATCTCTTCGCGGACCTTGAAGCCGGCGATCGACTTCTTGGCCTTGGTGATGACCGGCTTCTGGCCAGCGATGGCCATCAGGTCGTCATGGGCGGACTTGATCTTCTTCGAATCCGCAACAGCCTCGCCGATACCCATGTTCAGCACGATTTTTTCGAGCCGGGGGATCATCATGTCGTTCTTGTAGGAAAATTCTTCCTTCAGAGCGGACTTGATCGACGAGTTGTACTGCTCGCGCAGGCGCGGCGTGTAGGTGGCAGCATCAAGCATCGATCACTTCCCCCGATTTCTTGGCATAGCGGACCTTCTTGTCGCCTTCCATGCGGAAGCCGACGCGGGTCGGGCCGCCGTCTTTGGGATCGACCAGCGCCAGGTTGGACAGCTGGATCGGCATCGGCGTAGGCACGCGGCCGCCCTGGGCGGACTGCGACGGCTTCTGGTGACGGATCGCGACGTTGACACCTTCAACCACGGCCTTGCCGTCTTTCGGCATGACGCGGGTGATGGTGCCTTCGCGGCCCTTGTCCTTGCCGGTCAGCACGACGACCTTGTCACCCTTGCGGAGTTTGGCAGCCATCACAACACCTCCGGAGCAAGCGAAATGATCTTCATGAAGTTCTTGGCGCGCAGCTCGCGGACGACCGGGCCAAAGATACGGGTGCCAACAGGCTCGCCCGCGTTGTTCAGGATCACCGCAGCGTTACGGTCGAAGCGGATGGTCGTACCGTCTTCACGACGAACTTCCTTGGCGGTGCGCACGACGACAGCTTTACGCACATCGCCTTTCTTAACGCGGCCGCGCGGGATCGCTTCCTTGACCGAGACCACGATGATGTCGCCGACCGAAGCGTACTTGCGCTTCGAGCCGCCGAGGACCTTGATGCACTGCACCCGGCGTGCGCCGGAGTTGTCAGCGACATCCAGATTGGTCTGCATCTGGATCATATGGTTTCTCCCGACCTGTGGGGACTGATTTCAACGCCCCACGGTTTCGCCAAACCGGAATGTCGACGCCTTATTCGGCGACGACCTCCCAGCGTTTGTTCTTCGAGTGCGGGGCGCACTCGCGGATCCGGACCACGTCACCAACCTTGAACTGATCGGCTTCGTCGTGGGCGCGGTATTTCTTCGACTTCCGGATCGTCTTTTTCAGAACCGGATGCGTGAAGCGGCGCTCGACCGAAACGGTGACGGTCTTCGCGTTGGTGTCGGACGTGACGGTGCCCTGAAGGATACGCTTGGGCATTTACGCCTCCGATGCGGCCTGAGCCGCCTTTTCGTTCAGAATGGTCATCACCTTGGCAGCGCTGCGACGGACGTCGCGCATGCGGGCGGGGTTCTCGAGCTGACCGGTCGCGGCCTGAAAACGGAGGTTGAACGCCTCCTTCCTCAGGGTCTCGAGCTCGTTACGGAGCTCGTCCGGCGTCTTGTCACGCAGATCTGCGGCTTTCATCGCCATACCTTTATTCAACATCACCGGCAGGCCCCTTACGGGTCACCCTGATTCCGGTGGAGGGATTGAAGCCGCGTAGGTACAACCGTTACCCCGTGATGGCAAGAAAGAATCTTGTCTTTCTCAACCTATCGCCAGGCGCGCGGTTCCGGGTAACGACACCTGTCGTCAGATCCCGGCATTCGTATCGAAAAAGGGCACCCACCCTGCCCGATACGATCGCTACCAAGCGGCCATGAAAAGCAGAAAGCCCCCACGCGGGGGGCTTTCCGAAATATCGACTTCAGGGCTTGCCCGAAGTTACCAGTCTTCGCGGGTGACGAAGCGGCACTTGACCGGCAGTTTCATGGCGGCCAGGCGCAGGGCCTCTTTCGCCACGTCCTCGGCCACGCCGTCGATCTCGAACATCACGCGGCCCGGCTTGACCTTGGCCGCCCAGTACTCGACCGAACCCTTACCCTTACCCATACGGACTTCGGTAGGCTTCTTCGACACAGGCACGTCGGGGAAGATACGGATCCACACGCGGCCCTGACGCTTCATGTGACGCGTCATGGCACGACGGGCGGCTTCGATCTGGCGCGCAGTGATGCGCTCCGGTTCGGTCGCCTTCAGCCCGTAGTGGCCAAAGTTCAGGTCAAACCCGCCCTTGGCTTCGCCGTGGATGCGGCCTTTGTGCTGCTTGCGGAATTTCGTGCGTTTCGGTGAAAGCATCTCTCAACTCCTCAGCGGCGCGCGGGGCGTCCGCCGCCTTCCTGCAGTTCCGACTGGCGCCGGTCGCGGGCCTGCGGGTCATGCTCCAGGATCTCGCCTTTGAAGATCCAGACCTTGATCCCGATGATTCCGTACGCGGTTTTCGCCTCGTAATGGGCATAGTCGATATCCGCGCGCAGCGTGTGCAGCGGCACACGGCCCTCGCGGTACCATTCGGTCCGGGCAATCTCGGCGCCACCCAGACGGCCGGCGACGTTGACCCGGATACCCAGGGCACCCATACGCATGGCATTCTGCACCGCACGCTTCATCGCGCGGCGGAAGCTGACGCGGCGCTCAAGCTGCTGACCGATGTTCTCGGCAACCAGCTGGGCGTCGATCTCGGGCTTGCGCACTTCGACGATGTTCAGGTGCAGTTCCGACTTGGTGAACTGGCCGAGCTTCTTGCGCAGCTGTTCGATGTCGGCGCCCTTCTTGCCGATGATGACGCCCGGACGCGCAGCGTGAATGGTCACGCGGCACTTCTTGTGGGGGCGTTCGATCACGACGCGGCTGATACCGGCCTGGCTGACGTTCTTCTTGATGTACTCGCGGATCTTCAGATCCTCGTGCAGAAGATCGCCGTACTCGTCCTTGTCGGCGAACCAGCGGCTGTCCCAGGTACGGTTGACCTGAAGGCGCAGGCCGATCGGATTTACTTTATGACCCATTAGGCTTGCTCCTCTTCGGTCACCTGGCGCACCTTGATCGTCACCTGAGAAAACGGCTTCAGGATCTTGCCAAAGCGGCCACGCGCCCGCGGGCGTCCACGCTTCATGACCAGGTTCTTGCCAACCCAGGCTTCGGCGACGACGAGTTCATCGACGTCCAGGCCATGGTTGTTCTCGGCATTGGCGATCGCGGACTGAAGCGTCTTCTTGACGTCCTCTGCGATCCGCTTCTTCGAGAAGGTCAGATCGTTCAGCGCCTTGTCGACCGGCTTGTTGCGGATCATCTGCGCAACAAGGTTCAGCTTCTGGGGCGAGGTACGCAGCATCCGGCTTACGGCCATCGCCTCGTTCTCCGCCACGCGGCGGGGGTTCTTTTCCTTGCCCATGGCTTACTTCCGCTTCGCTTTCTTGTCCGCCGCATGCCCGTAGTAGGTACGGGTGGGGGAATACTCGCCGAACTTCTGGCCGATCATGTCCTCGGTCACCGACACGGGGATATGCTTCTGACCGTTGTAGACGCCGAACGTCAGGCCCACGAACTGGGGCAGGATCGTCGAGCGGCGCGACCAGATCTTGATGACTTCATTGCGACCCGATTCGCGGACTTTCTCGGCCTTTTTCAGGACGTGAGCGTCGACAAAGGGGCCCTTCCAAACAGAACGTGCCATAGATTACCGCCCCTTCTTACGAGCGTGCCGCGACCGGACAATATACTTGTCGGTCGATTTGTTGGTGCGCGTACGGGCGCCTTTGGTCGGCTTGCCCCAGGGGGTGACCGGGTGACGGCCGCCCGAGGTGCGGCCTTCGCCGCCGCCGTGCGGGTGGTCGATCGGGTTCATAACGACACCACGGACCGACGGGCGCTTGCCCAGGTGCCGGTTGCGGCCGGCTTTACCGATATTGGTGTTCGAGTGATCCGGGTTCGACACGGCACCGACGGTGGCCATGCACTCCTGACGGACCATGCGCAGTTCGCCCGAGCCGAGGCGGATCTGGGCGTAACCGCCGTCACGACCGACGAACTGGGCATAGGTGCCCGCGGCGCGTGCGATCTGGCCACCCTTGCCGGGCTTCAGCTCGATGTTGTGGACGATGGTACCGATGGGCAGGCCCAGGAACGGCATTGCGTTGCCCGGCTTAACGTCGGCCTTTTCCGAAGCGACGATGGTGTCGCCAACGGCCAGGCGCTGCGGCGCCAGGATGTAGGCCTGTTCGCCATCCGCGTAGCGGATCAGCGCCAGGAACGCGGTCCGGTTCGGATCGTACTCGATCCGCTCGACGGTCGCGGGGACATCACGCTTGGTGCGCTTGAAGTCCACGATGCGGTAGAGCCGCTTTGCCCCGCCGCCGCGGCGACGCATAGTGATCCGTCCGGTGTTGTTCCGGCCCGCCTTCTTGCTCAAACCCTCAGTGAGGGATTTGACCGGGCGGCCTTTCCAAAGCTCCGAACGGTCGATCAGAACCAGCCCGCGCTGGCCAGGCGATGTCGGCTTGTACGACTTGAGTGCCATGCTTTCTGTCTTCCGTTTGCTTTAACGAAGGGTGGGCCATAGACCCACCCGACAAAAAAGTAAAGGTGGGCGCGCGCGCCCACCGATGTTTTCGATCAGAGACCGGTGGTGACGTCGATGGTGTTACCCTCTTCGAGCGTCACGTAGGCCTTCTTGACCGTGTTCCGCGTCCCGAGACGACCCCGGAAACGCTTGTGCTTGCCTTTGGTGACGGTGGTGTTGACCGCCTTCACCTTGACACCGAACAGGGTCTCGACCGCTTCCTTGATCAGCGGCTTGTTCGCGTCGATCGCCACTTCGAAGACAACAGCGCCGTGCTCGGACGCCATGGTCGCCTTTTCGGTGATGATCGGCTTGCGGATCACCTCGTAAAGTGCAGCCTTGTCGGTCATTTCAGCCGCGCCTCCAGCGCTTCGACAGCGGCCTTGGTCAGCACCAGCGTGTCACGGCGCAGGATGTCGTAGACATTCGCACCCTGGCTCGGCAGCACGTCCAGGCCTTCGATGTTGCGGGCCGCACGGGCGAAGTTCTCGTTCACCTCGGGACCGTCGATGACCAGCGCGCGCTTCCAGCCCAGGGCCTTCATCGCGTTCGCCAGTGTCTTGGTCTTGC
>JBFHFG010000253.1:0-5231 GCA_041583815.1 Halovulum sp. | reverse complement strand
AATTCGTCGTGCGTGCCCTCTTCGCGCACCACGCCGTTTTCCAGCACCACGATCCGGTCGGCATCGACGATGGTGGAGAGCCGGTGCGCGATGGTGATCACCGTGCGCCCTTCGCCGGCGCGCTGCAACGCGCCCTTGATCTCCTGCTCGGTATGGCTGTCGAGCGCCGAGGTCGCCTCGTCCAGCAGCAGGATCGGCGGGTTCTTCAGCAATGTCCGGGCAATGCCGACGCGCTGCTTCTCGCCGCCGGACAGTTTCAGGCCACGCTCGCCCACCTGGGTGTCATAGCCCTGCGGCAGCGACAGGATGAAATCGTGGATCTGCGCGGACCGGGCAGCGGCCTCGACCTCCTCCCGCGTGGCGTCCGGGCGGCCATAGGCGATGTTGTAGCCGATGCTGTCGTTGAACTGGACCGTATCCTGCGGCACCACGCCGATCTGCGCGCGCAGGCTTTCCTGGGTCACGTCGCGCACGTCCTGCCCGTCGATGCTCAGGCTGCCTGACGCGACATCGTAGAACCGGAACAGAAGCCGCCCGAGGGTCGACTTGCCCGAGCCGGAGGGGCCGACGACGGCAACGGTCTGCCCGGCCCCGACGGCGAAACTGATGCCCTTCAGGATCGACCGGTCCGGATCGTAGGCGAAGCGCACGTCTTCGAAGACAATGCGCCCACCATCGACCTTCAGCGCCGGCGCACCGGGCTTGTCGGCAACCTCGGGGGGGACCTCCAGCAGGTCGAACATCTCGCCCATGTCGACCAGCGCCTGCCGGATCTCGCGATAGACGGTGCCCAGGAAGTTCAGCGGCATGGTGATCTGCACCATGTAGGCGTTCAGCATGGTGAACTGCCCGACGGTGAAACTGCCGTCCTGTACCGCAAGCGCCCCCAGCACCATCACGCCGACAAGGCCGGTGGTGATGATGAAGGACTGGCCGAAGTTCAGCCCCGCCAGCGAAAGCGACGTGGTGACAGCGGCGCTTTCATAGCCGCGCATGGCGCTGTCATAGCGTTCCGCCTCGCGCGCTTCGGCGCCGAAATACTTGACGGTTTCAAAGTTCAGCAGGCTGTCGATGGCGCGCTGGTTGGCAGTGGTGTCCTGCTCGTTCATCTTGCGCCGGACCTTCACCCGCCATTCGGTGACGCGGAAGGTAAAGATGACATAGGCGGTAATCGTCGCGGCCACGATCAACAGGTAGGACGCGCCGAAGGCAACGGCGAAGATCAGGCAGACCAGCGCCAGTTCCAGCGCCAGCGGACCGATCGAGAACAGCAGGAAGCGCAGCAGGAACTCCACCCCCTTGACCCCACGCTCGATGATCCGGCTGAGACCGCCGGTCTTGCGCGTCAGGTGATAGCGCAGCGACAGCGCATGGATGTGGCGGAACGTCTCCAGCGCCAGGCGGCGCAGGGCGCGCTGTCCCACGCGGGCGAAGATCGCATCGCGCAACTGGTTGAAGCCGACACTGGCAACCCGCATCGCGCCATAGGTGATCACCAGACCGACGGCGGAGCCGATCAGCAGGTAGGCGGTGCTTTCGGCCCCGTCCTGGGGCGCCAACGCATCGACCGCCCAGCCGAAGAATGCAGGGACCGCGACCGTCAGGACCTTCGCCAGCACCAGCGCCGCCATCGCCAGCACGACGCGCACCTTCACCCATGCCTGCCCCTGCGGCCAGAGATAGGGAAGCACCCGGCGGATCGTTCGCAGGGCGCTGCGTCGTTCTACGGACGCGGCGGGATCGGGGGCACTCAGGCGGGAGGAAGTTCGGCGCATTGGCAGCAAATAGGCATACCGGCGCGCCAAGCCAAGCTCAACGTGCGAACTCCGCCTCGTCGGGCAGGTCGAAGATCTGGCCGGGATAGATCAGGTCGGGGTCGCGGATCGCGTCACGATTGGCCGAATAGATCTGCGTGTAAAGGATGCCCTCGCCATAGCGTGCCCGCGCAATCAGCCACAGATTGTTGCCCGGCTGCACGGTGACCTTGCTTGGGCTTACCCGCTGTTCGGCGCTTGGATAGACGCGTTGGAACGGGCTTTCCGCGCGGCTGGCCACGCTGCCGTCGGGGTTCAACGCGTCCACCCGCAGTACGTAGCGTCCGGCGTCGATCCCTTCGACCCGCGCATCCCAGACACCCGCGTCCGAGGACCGCACCGCCCCCACCGCCAGCCCGTCCAGGTAGATCCGGATCGGCTGCGCGCCCGGCGCACGCCCGGAAAGCTGCACCTCGCCCGCCGCGTCATAGCTGATCGCGTCCAGCGTCACGCCGTTCACGCTACCCAGCCCCGAGGGCTGCACCACGCGCACGGTCGTGTCATCCGCACGAACCACGGTCGGCGCCGCGGGCGCGTCGTCTGCGGTCTCGGTCGCGGGCAGGACCAGCACCTCCTCGGTCCCTTCGGCGGCAAGCTGGCCGCTGCGCGCGATCAGCGACAATACCTGCCCCTCGTCGCTGTCGGGCGTCTGGACGAAGGCCACGAATTCGCCCTTGGCCGAGGTTTCGACAGTGGCCAGCGTCTGATCCCCAGCCATCACCTGCACGAGGGCCCCCGGTTCCGCGCGCCCCGCAACCAGCCCCGCGCCCGAGGCGTCGATGCGGATCAGGTCGAACGTGGGCGCGTCCGGCGTGGGGGCCGGGCTTGCGGGCGGGCGGCTGGGATCGGCGGCGCCGGTATCGGGGCGCGGGTCGGCACTGGCGCTCAGCTGTACCTCGCCGTCCGTCGGCGCATCCGGGCCGGCCTGCGTGGCGGGCGCGGTCGAGCTGGCGGATGGGGCCGGCTGCGGCGCTTCCGCGGCGTCCTCGGGTGCCGTTACAGTCGCGACGACCATCGGGGCGTCGCCCTGCCCGGCCTGATCCACGTCCTCGGGGGCCGGTTCGGAAGCGGTCACGGTTTCCGTGGGGCGGTCATCCTCGCGGGCATCCTCGGCGACCGGTTCCCCGACCGCAGGACCGGCCTGTTCCGGCGGTGCGACGTCTGCGACGGCATTCGCGGTGACAGGTTCAGTCAACGCGGGCTCATCGCTGCCCACCGGGGCGGTTTCCTCAACGACAGGCGTCGCTTCGGCAATCTCGGGTGGCGGTGCCAATGGGTCACCGACCGGCGCCGGGCCAACGGCCTGCGGGCGGAAGGTCTCGGGCGACATGTTCGGCGTCAGCAGCCAGGCCGCCGCCCCCAAGGCCAGCACCAACAACAGCGGAAGCACCCGGCGCACCCACACCGACCGCAAGGCCCCTGTTGCAATTTCAGCCTGTTGCGCCATTCCGACCTCGTCCTTCACCGGGTCCGCGACCGATTGTAACGGTCCCCGCGAAAACGGTCGCTTTTCACCCGCATGATCGACAAAATGCGGCAATTACAACGAACTTACAAGTCAGGAGCCATGTTCGCATGTCCCAGCCCAAGCGATTGTCCGTCTGCGTCTATTGCGGCTCGCGCGATGGCACCGACCCCGCGTTCGCCGAAGCGGCCGAGGCGGTGGGCAGCCTCCTGGCCAAAAGCGGCTACCGGCTGGTCTATGGCGCTGGGGATGTCGGGCTGATGGGCCGCGTCGCACGCGCCGCACAGGCGGGCGGCGCGGAAACCCTGGGCGTGATCCCGACGCACCTGATGGCGCTGGAGGTCGGCAAGGCCGACCTGACCACCCTGATCGTCACTGAGACGATGCACGAGCGCAAGAAGGTCATGTTCATGAACGCCGACGCGGTCGTGGCCCTGCCCGGCGGCGCGGGCACACTGGACGAGCTGTTCGAGGCGCTGACCTGGCGCCAGCTGGGCCTGCACCAGAAGCCGGTGTACCTGCTGAACACGGCGAACTACTGGGGCCCGTTGATCGAGATGGTGGCCCACCTGGTCGATCGCGGCTTCGCGGACCGGTCGTTCGTGGATTACCGGCAGGTCATCAACACGCCCGCTCAGCTGCGCGCGGCGCTGCGCGATCTTTCCTGACGCCACAGGTCCCAGCAGTACAACGCCACCCCGGCCCAGATCAGCGGAAAGGCCACCGCGTGGGCGGGGCCGAACGGCTCGGCGAAGTACAGCATCGCGACGGCGAACTGCAGGGTCGGGTTCATGTATTGCACCAACCCCAGCGTGGCATAGCGCAGCCGCCGCGAGGCATAGGAAAACAGCACCAGCGGCACGCCGGTGAACATTGCCGACAGCATCAGGTATCCTACCAGCCCCGCGCCTTGCCGGAACGCGCCGATACCCGAGGCATGCAGCCACAGCAGATAGCCGACCGCCAGCGGCGCCAGCAGCACCGTCTCGGCCCCGACCGAGATCACCGGGCCCGCCGACAGCCCCTTCTTTATCATGCCGTACAGGCCGAACGTCCCCGCCAGCAGCAGCGAAATCCAGGGCGGTTGTCCCAGCCAGACGGTCAACACGGTCACAGCGCACAGCGCCAGCGCAATGGCCAGCATCTGAACCCGGTTGAAGCGTTCGCCGAACGCCATGTAGCCCAGGGCCACCGCGACCAATGGGAAGATGTAATAGCCCAGGCTCGCCTCGGTGGCGTGGCCGTTCTTGACCGCCCAGACATAGCCCAGCCAGTTGATCGAGATCATTGTCGTCGCCAGGGCGATGCGCACCCGCGGGCCGCCCGAACCCAGAAGTCGGCGCAACTCTGTCAGGCGTCCCTGGATGGCAAAGAAGGCCAGGAAAAACAGGACGCTCCAGATCACGCGGTGCGCCAGGATCTCGATGGCGGGCACGGTGTCGATGCGTCCGAAGTAGAGACCCGAAAGCCCCCAGATCGTACAGGCCGAGACGATGGCAGCGACACCGCGAATCCCCTCGCCCCGCACGGAAACGGCCCCCGGAGCCGGAGCTTCGGGGGCCGCCGCAACGAGTTTGCTGCCGTCAGGCTGCGGCAAGGCGCGCCGCGACGTTTTCCCAGTTCACCAGGTTGTCCAGGAAGTTCGTCAGATAGGCCGGACGCTTGTTGCGGAAGTCGATGTAGTAGGAATGCTCCCACACGTCACAGCCCAGCAGCGCGGTCTGACCGAAGCACAGGGGGTTCACGCCGTTCTCGGTCTTGGTGACCTTCAGCGACCCGTCCTTGTCCTTGACCAGCCAGGCCCAGCCCGAACCGAACTGACCGGCGCCTGCGGCGGCAAAGTCTTCCTTGAACTTGGCGACCGAACCGAAGCTCTCGGTCAGCGCCTTTTCCAGCTCGCCCGGCATCTTGGTGCCGCCCGGCGCCATCATTTCCCAGAACTGGTTGTGGTT
>JBFHFG010000252.1:0-5257 GCA_041583815.1 Halovulum sp. | reverse complement strand
GACAAGGCGCAGGTCCTCGACCTCGAGAATCGGTGCAGCCTCCGTCGGCGCCGCCTCATTGGCCGAGGCCGGCACCGTCGCCCGTTTCCGGGGCGCGCCGCCCCGGGTCCGCAGTTGCGGGTTCATGGCGAAGTTGATGCTGTCGCCCAGCAGATTCAGGCTGGCCACCAGTAGCAGCAGGGCGACCCCGGGCGCGATGGACATCCAGGGCGCAAGCCGCAGGTGCCGCTGGCCTTCGAAGATCATGCCGCCCCAGCTGACCAGGTTCTGATCGCCAAGGCCCAGGAAACTCAGCCCCGCCTCGGTCAGGATCGCCATGCCCATGAGGATCGTGCCGTCGGTGATGATCGGGGCGATACCGTTGGGAATGACGTGCCTAAGGATGACCCACCAATGCGGCGCACCGGCTGCCAGCGCCGCCTGCACGTAGACGCGGGATTTCAGCGTCAGCACCTGAGAGCGCATCAGCCGGGCCGATCGTGGCCAGGTGGTCAGGGCGATCGCAATGATGGTCAGCGGCAACGAGGCCCCGAATAGCGCCACGATCAGCAGTATCAGGAAAAACGTCGGGATCAGCAGAAAGATGTCGAAGATCCGGCTCAGCAGCCCGTCGACCCAGCCCCCGAAATAGCCCGCCACCGCGCCCAGGGCAGAGCCGATCAGGATCGACCGCAGCGCCGCCCCGATAGCCACCATCAACGCCACGCGCCCGCCCCAGACGACCCGCGCGAAGATGTCCCGTCCGAAGTTATCGGTGCCCAGCCAATGCTCGGCATTCGGGGTTTGATAGAGCTCGAAAGCCATGTCGGCCGGATCGGGCAGGCCGAGGATCGGCGCCGCCAGGGCCGTGGCCGTGATGACGGCCAACACGATCAGGCTCAGCGCCCCGGGCCAGCTGCGGAAGGTGGCGCGGATCGTCTTGGTCAGGGTCGGTGTCACAGGCGCACCCGGGGATCTAGGGCCGCATAGAGAAGGTCCGTCAGGAGCGCGGCCAGCATTACCGTGAAGGACATGATGAGAAAGGCACCCATGATGACGGGCGTGTCCCGGCTCAGGATCGCTTCGTAGATCAGGCGACCCAGCCCCGGCCAGCTGAACACCGTTTCCGTCAGGACCGCCCCGGACAGCAGCAGCCCCAGCTCCAGCCCCAGAACAGTGACGATTGGCAGCATGGCGTTGCGCAGCGCAAAGCGGGTCATCACCCGCCGTTCGGGGTAGCCGATGGCGCGAGCGGTGGTGACGTATGGCTCGGCCAGGGTCTCGGAAACCGACGCCCGCGCAAGACGCACATATTGTCCCAACCAGATCGCTGAGAGCGAGGCCACCGGCAGGATCATGTGCTTCGCCACGTCGAGGACATAGCCGACCCCCTCTCTCGGCCCGGCGATGGAAGCCATCCCCGACGAGGGCAACCATTTGAGCGTGACGGCGAAAAGCAGGATCAGCATCAGCCCCAGCCAGAAGACCGGGATGGAGAAGAGCGAGATGGACAAGGTGGTGACGGCGGTATCCAGCGCCGATCCGGGTCGCCGCGCCATCACCGCACCGATGGCGACACCGGCAACGGAAGCCAGGACAAGGGCGGTTCCGGCAAGAAGCAATGTCGCTGGGATCCGCTCCGCGATAATGCCGATGACCGGCTCGCGGGTTCTGAAACTGAGCCCCAGGTCTCCTTGCAACAACTGGCCTATATAGGCGCCAAGCTGCTGGTAAAGCGGCTTGTCGAGGCCGTAGTTCTGGCGCACCTGGGCCATGTATTCAGGGTCGGCCCCCTCGCCCGCCAGCAGAATGGAGACATCGCCGGGCGCGGCGTGGATCAGGGCAAAGTTGATGATCACGATGAACAGGGCGATCGGAAACATCTGCAACAGCCGGAAGAGGAAGTAGCGCGGAAGTCTCATTGTCGGTCGCCCTGTCTGTTGGAGTGCCGGCCGGACCAAAAGGCCCGACCGGTTGGGGGGGTTATTCGTCTTCGGGACCGGAGACGCCGTAGACACCGAACCAGCTGATGGACTTGTTGAAGCCGTCAGGCATCACTGCAAATCCTGTCCAGCCCGGACGCACAAGGCTCATCTTCTGCTCTTCGAAGACGTTGATGTAGGGCATGTCGCGAACCACGATTTCCTGGATCCGGTCGTACATTTCCTTCCGGGTTGCTTCATCGCTGATAGTGTTCGCCTCGGCGGCCAGTTCATCCAACTCGGCATCCGAGTAGCTCATGAAGTTCCGCGCGCCTTCGGTCGAGAAATGCTCGCGGTATGCATCCGGGTCCGGCCCATAGCGGCCGAAGTAGCACGAAATGTCGAACTGCTTCTCCTGGATACGGCTGAACCAGGTGGACTGGTCAAAGCGGTCCAGTTCGGCCTCGATCCCCACATCGCGCAACTGGCGCACGAGGATTTCGGTGATCGCGGAACAGTCCGAAATGTTCGGCCCGGTCACCTTGACCGAGAACCGCCAACCGTCGTCACCGCGGGGGAAACCGGCTTCGTCCAGCAATTCCTCGGCCTTCTCGGCGTTGTGCTCAGGGAAGCGGGCGTCCTCTTTGATCCACTTCTGCAGCGAGCTGACACCGGCATAGTACCCGGGGGTCCAGGAGTTGTTGAACGCGAGGCGGTTCATCTCTTCGCGGTCCATCGCATAGGCAATGGCCTCGCGGACCTGTGCGTTGCCCAAAGCCTCGTGATTGAGGTTCAGCTGCAGATCGCGGGAGAAGTGCGAGGGCGTGTAGACCACGTTGATCTCGGGGTCGGCCTCGAAGATCGGCGCCTCGGCCAGCGGCGGGGCGTAGTTGAACGGCAGGTAGGGGAACTGGCCCGCCTCGAACTCGGCCCTTGCCACGTTGGCATCGGGGATGGTGCGGAAAATCAGCGTATCGACTTCCGGTGCGCCGCGGAAATAATCCTCGTTCGCCTCCAGCACCACCGCGCTGCCGCGATCCCAGCGGACGAACTTGAACGGGCCGGAGCCGATGGGCTCGTTCACATACGGCCCGGTATCAAAGCCTTCCTGATCGGCCCAGAGGTGCTGGGGATAGATCTTGCCGGTCCACTGGGCGCCTTGGGCCATCATCGGCAAAAAGGCCATGTTGGGCTGGTTCAGGGTGATGACAACGGTGTCATCATCCGGGGTCTCGATGGATTTCACGTCGCGCAGGAAGGACGAGAACGTATACCCTTCCTCCATGATCCGCTCGTAGGTGAATTTGACGTCCTCGGAGGTGACATCCTCGCCGTCATGCCAGCGGGCATCCGTATTCAGGTGAAAGGTGTAGGTGGTCGCGTCCTCGGACACGTCCCAACTGTCGGCAAGGTCACCATAGGCGGCAACACCTTCCACGATGCCCCAGTCCATCACCACGAGATGGCTGTAGACGTTCGATGTCGGCCCATGACCGCCCGTATCCGAAGAGGGCGCGGGGGACAGGGTGCGCGGCTCGTCCTGCTGCGGCATGATCAACGTGGTATCCGCCAAGGCGGCGGCCGGCAGCGCGAGCGCCGTCGCAAGGATAGTTGTAGTCCTGAGTTTCATGGTGCCGTTATCCTTTTGGTATCCTGTTGGTGATTTTCGGTCTTTTTTCTTGTTGCTGTCAGGGCCCGTCAGTAGCCCTTCGAGCGGTCGACAAGTTCCGGGATCGGCGCGCCGCGTTGATGGCGGCGGATATTCTCGGCCATGATCCGCACGGCAGATCCAGCTTGGGTCGGCGCGGCGACATGTGGGGTCACCAGTACGCCGGGATGGGTCCACAGCGGATCGGTGACTGCCAGGGGTTCAGTGCGGAATACATCTAGCGCGGCAGAACTGATCTGCCCGCTGTCCAGCGCCGATATCAGGTCGGCATCCACCAGGTGCTGGCCGCGCCCGGCGCTGGCCACGAATCCCCCTTTTGCCATCCGGGCGAATAGGTCGGCGTTCAGCACGTTCTCCGTCTCGGGCGTCAGCGGCAGAAGATTGATGACCGCATGCGCGCCCGTGGTCGCCGCGATGAGGCCCTCTGGCCCGGCGAAGTGGGTCGCCCCCTCGACCTCGCGGCCAGACCGGCTCCAGACCCGGGTCTGGAAACCGATCAGCGCCAGCAAACGCGCCACCCGGCTGCCAAGCGCCCCTGCCCCCAGCACGGTGACGATCCGGTCCCGGGACAGTACCTCGGTCCGCCGGGTCCATTCGGTATCGGCCCGGTAGATCGGCAGATTGCGGTGCCAGGACAGGGTCACGGCGAGGCACCAATCCGACATTCCCTCGGTCATTGCCGGATCGACCAGCCGGACGATCCCCGCGCCGTCGGGCACTTCGCCCGGCGCCAGCAGGTGTTCGACACCGGCATTCAGGCTCAGGATCAACTCGGCACCAGGCACCGAGGCGATGACCCCGGGATCCGGTTTGCCTGCGACGACATAGGGCACCGGGCCGCCGGTGATGTCGGCAGGGTCGGTGAAGATCTCGGCCTCGGGCAGTTCCTTCTGGAACGCTGCGGCGAGCGCCTTGGGATCACCCTTGGACAGGACTACGATGCGTGTGTGTTCGGTCATGGGGAAAAGGCTATTGATGAAGGTTTCGCGAACAACGTGCCAAATTCTCGGCGTTCCCATACAGAAAACTCATGCGAGACGGCTCGTAGCGGGTGAGGGGTGAGCTTCGGCCCAGCAGCCCGGCTAGCCAACGGCCGGGTCGATCTTCGATTGTCCAAATTATAGGCAGATTGCGCTATTTTATTGCTCGGGCGCGCCTCCTGGCTGTCAGCGGCCGATCGACCGATGCGCCACCTTATTGGCGGAAGCGCCGCGCCGGCCAGCCCGGTGAAAACAGGCCATAAAACTCATCATGAGAGTTGGCCAGCCGCCTCCATCTCCTCTTCGACGATCCGAAGCGGCACATGGCCATGAGACAGCAGAGTATCGTGAAACGCGCGTGTGCTGCCGGTCCACCGCTTGCGCAGGGCGCGGATACCCTCCACCCCCAGCCAGTAGGTAGCGCGGGAACCGGGGAACATGGAGTTTCGGATCACCTCGCTTCGGACTCGCGCGGGGGCAAAGCCCGCCTCTTCGGCATAGAACCTTTCGCATTCCGCGTGGGTCCAGGCGCCGCTGTGCAGGCCCAGATCGACCAGAACCGATGCGGCATTGCGCCGTTCAAAGGATTTGAGCAGCAGGATCTCTGCCGGGGTATAGAACCCCTCGGCTTCCATCATCAGGTCTTCGACGTGGCAGGCCCAGCCTTCGACCAGCGTCAGCGCGCCCTGAAAGGCCAGGCCCATGCT